>CAYPCV010000076.1:0-8975 GCA_964409295.1 uncultured Sulfurovum sp. | reverse complement strand
CTACTCCAGATACAGTAAACTTAAATACAGGTGTGGTTACTCCAGGTACACCAGCTGTAGCTGCTAATACTCAAAATAAGGGTGCTTACATGTTAACAGTACAGAATAAATCTGTAGCTGGTTTAACACCAACACTCTCTTACTATCAGCTTCCTAGTTCAGCTAAAGCAGTTTGGTTAGATTTAAATGCAGATATGACTAAATTGGCTGCTACACCAGTAAAAGTAGCTCTACAGGGTGGACAAATTATGCCAAATGCTTCAGGTGCTGTTGACTCTAAAGCTCTTGGTCTAAAAGTTTCAGGAAAAGCAGGTCCTGCTGTTGTTAGTTTAGCGTATAGTAAAACTAATAATGGTACAGTTGCAACTAATAACCTTGGTACAGGTGTAAAAACTCCACTTTATACACAAATGGTTGCAAACCAAGGGGATATTAAAGATGGTGCAGAGGGTACAGTACTTAAAGTTGTTATGCCTGCAGGTCCTGGAAAAGTTATTGCACAATATGGTATGATGAAAGATAATATTAATAAAAACTCAGATGTTCAAGAGCTTGACTTAATGTATAAATTTAAAGCACTTGGTGCAGATATGTTTGGTGCAGTAGTTGTTAGTAATGCAGATGATAAAGTTTATAATGGTGATGATTCAAGAAATATTATCCGTTTATGGACAAGATATAACTTTTAATCTCTAAAAGTATATTCACTTTTTTTTCCACCTCTTTTGAGGTGGAAATTTTTTTACTTTAACCACATCTCCCACTACTACAACTTCCACCATTTACATTAAACGAGTTAATATATTTACACTCTTGACACTCAAATGTTAATAGTTTTGGACCTCCACAACCTGTGCTTCTTTGGTCTGTAAGAACCATTGTTGATTTATGACATTTTGGGCATATACCTTGCTCTATTGCTCGTAGATTCTCTTTCTTTTCTCTCATAAAATAGATATAGCTTACTACTGAACCGATTATAATAATAAGTAGAAAAAAGAGTAGATAGAAATTCATCTTTTGTATTCCTTTGAATTGATTTTTATTATTGTAGCAGATAGATTTAAATTAAAGAATAATTGTATGGGGAAAGTTATAAAAAATAGGATTATGGCTGAGAGGAAGGGATTCGAACCCTCGGTAGAGTAAACTACACAGACGTTCCAGGTCTGCACCTTCGACCACTCGGACACCTCTCAATCGAAGCAATTGTTTGCTTGGGAGGAAATTATAGCGAATAGTATTTAAAATAGCATAAATTTAATCTAATATAAGTTATTTTTTGATATTATTCTCTCGCCTTCTTTAGACCTGTGCAACGGGACTGATGGACAACGGGTCAGGATGGGAACATAGCAGCCCACCTATCTTTCTTGTGTGCCGCAGGGATCTGGAGAGGGTACTTCATTCTTTTTACTTTAAAAAATACATTTTTTGATAAATATCATTACTTTTTTTATTTTTGTATGTTAAAATATATTAAAGCTATTTTTATGCTTTAAAATTATCTTTAGGAAGAGTAACATGTTTAAAATTATTATACTGGGATTGCTTTTGGTTTCCCCACATACACTAAGTGCAACAAATTTACAATTGGATATGGCATCACTTGTTGATGATTTAATGAGTGGCGATAATTTAATTAAAAAAAGAATTAATCGTTCAGGAAAACAAAGAATGTTAACGCAACGAATGACAAAATTAGGCATTCTTATTTCATTAAATATTGATAAAGATAAGAATGAAAAAAGTTTATTGAAATTTGCAAATATGTATAGCGATACTTTAGATGAATTTAAAGCAGGAAAGACAGATTTGGGCTTTACAAAAGAGGCTAATGAAAAAATTGATAAGCAGATTGTTATTGTTGAAAAACTTTGGAAAGATTTTTTTAAAAATGTAAAAATTTTAGCTGAGGGAAAAGATAAGGGAGATAAAGCGTTAAATTATTTAACTTCACATAATAAACCTCTATTGAAAGAGTCAAATATTTTGGTTTCGTTGTATGAAAAATCAAATAAAACTCAAAACTATATTGAAAAAGCGATGGTCAAAATCGTAAATCTTGCAGGTAGACAGAGAATGTTAACTCAAAAGATGACAAAAGAGAAGCTTATGTGTGTAAAAGGACAAAAAGAGTATAAGAAAAGTTTACTTAAAACAATTAAACTTTTTGATGACTCTTTGGATAGTTTGATGAATGGTAATCCTGCTGAAAAAATAGCTAAACCTTCAAATCCAAAAATTAAAAATCAATTGCTTAAAGTGAAAACACTTTGGGATGAGTTGAAGCCTCTTTATGAAAATTGGAATCCTGATGCAAAAATATTGGCAATAATTATTCAAAAGAATCCAATTCTTTTAGAAGAGATGAATACAATGGTAACTTTAGTGGAACAAGAGACTGAATATTAATTTATCTCTTTTATATGGTTGTTATTAATGTTCATCATTAATAACAATCCACTCATAAAATGGGAGTGCTTCAAACTCTATATCTTCAATTTTAAATTCATAAGTATTGGTAACAGTTATTATATATATTTTAGTTAAACCCATTTTCTTATAATTAAAGAATTTCCCATGTGCTTTTTTCCAAAATATCTCTTCACTCTCAAAAGGAGCAGGAATAATTAAATTGTTTTCTTTCGTGAGGTAGCCTAAACTTCCAAATGTTTTAAATGAAATGTTATGTTTATATAACGAGAGTGCAATCATGGTTTCAAACTGTCTGGGAAAAGTTTGTGTGAGTGTTAAGTATTTGGCTAAAGCAAAATCAAAAAAGAGAAGTTTTTTTTTCTTTGTATCGTAACTGTCAAAAATAAAATTTATAATACTCTTTTCTTCAAAACTCTTTATCTGTTTATAAATTAAATCTTTTGAAATCTTATAACGCTCTTTTGCATAGCTATAGAGTTGAAAGGTTGTAACTGTTGCACCATTAAAATGAGCCAAGATAGTAAGCAGTTTTTGTTCTGATTCATTAAAGTGACTCTCTATAAAGTTTAGAAACATCTGCTCTTTTGGTGCAGTGGATATGGCAAGTTGTGGAAGTGTACCCTGTTTTAAAAAAAGATTAAAAATTTGAGTTTCTGTCCCACGTTTCTGAAAAGAGAAAAACTCTTCGTAGTCTAGTAGTGGCAAATTAAGATACTCAAATTCATTTTGATAATCACAATGAATTGCTGATACAATAATAAGTTTTCTAACTTTTGGCAATATCTCAAAATAGTAATGTTGATAGTGGTCTAAAACCAAGATTTCTATCTCATTTGCTTCTATAAACCCTTCTATATCCTCTTCCATAATGTCTCGAAAGTGAAATTTTGGGTCTTTAAAATCGATATAAAGTAGCTTTTCTTCATCATAGTTTGAAAGATAATCTAAGACTAAAGAGGTTTTTCCTGATGCAGGAGAACCATATAGAAGTAATTTTTTTACATTAGGGATTGTAAATTTTCGTTGATGGTAGGTGCTAATTTCATTGTTTCTATCATAAAAGTATTCAAGTAGTTGCATGGATAATTTTAACATAATTTTATATATTTCCTTTTAAAAAGGAAACAAAATGAGATTTCTATTTAAAAACAGCATAAAACATAGCTCTGATAAAAGCTTATCAAGGTACAATACGATTCCAAAAATTTAGTTAGGAAGCCCACGAGGTATACTAACGAGTTCTTTATAAGGTAAATTAAATGGAAAAAATTAGACTTAAGCTTAAAGCTTATGATCATCGTGTTTTAGATAGATCGGTTGCTTCAATTGTTGAAGCTGTTAGACGTACAGGTGCAGAACTTATTGGCCCAATTCCAATGCCAACTAAGATTAAAAAGTATACTGTTCTTAAATCGCCACATGTAAACAAAGATTCACGTGAGCAGTTTGAGATTAGAATTCACGCAAGAATGATTGATATTGTTTCAGCTACTTCGGACACTATAGATTCACTTATGAAACTAGACCTTGCTCCAGAAGTTGATGTTGAAATTAGATCAATGAACAAATAGGAGTAGATGATGGAATTTATTATTGAAAAAATAGGTATGAGCAGAACTGTTGGCGTACCAAGTGTTCCAGTAACACTTTTAAAAGTTATCGAAACTAAAATATGTGAAGTACGTGAAGACGGTAAAGCTTTAGTAGCTTACCATAGCAGTAAGAAATTCAACAAAAGTATTGAAGGTCAACAAGCTAAATTCGGTATCGACAAAGAGTTTAATAAGTTTATGACAATCACTGTAGCAGAAGGTACAGAGGCAGGAGACTATTCAGTTGAAGCATTGGCATCTGCTGAGTTAGTTAAAACTTCATTAAACACTAAAGGTCGTGGTTTTTCAGGTGGTATGAAACGTCATGGTTTTGGTGGTGGACCAGCATCTCACGGTCACAGATTTGGTAGAAGAATTGGTTCAATCGGTAATGCTGAATGGCCAGGTCGTGTACAAAAAGGTAAGAAAATGCCTGGTCAGTACGGAAACACTCAAGTTACAGTTAAAAATGATGTTGTTTCATTTGATGCTGAAAACGGAATATTAGTATTAAAAGGTTCAATCCCTGGACACAATGGTGCACGTGGATTGGTAAGGATTGTTAAATAATGAGTACAACAGTAATTAAAACAAGTGACCTTCCAAAGTCATTTTCGGATATTAACCCACATAACCTTTATTTGTATTGTAAATCTTATTTATCAGGAATAAGAGCAAATACAGCAAAAGCTAAAACTCGTTCAGAAGTTCGTGGTGGTGGTAAAAAGCCATGGGCTCAAAAGGGTGGAGGACGTGCAAGAGCAGGTTCTGTTCGATCTCCTATCTTTGTTGGTGGTGGTGTTGCTTTTGGTCCTAAAAACAACAGAAACTACACACAAAAAGTAAATAAAAAGCAAAAAAAATTAGCTTTGAATTTTGCATTAGCTGAGCTTGTTGCAGATGAGAAACTTTTTGTTATTGAAAACGTTACAATCGAATCAGGAAAAACAAAAGATGCTAAAGCATTTATTGACACTTTTGAACAAAGAGATGTATTGGTTGTTAAAGAGTTGATTGATGATTCAACATTACGTGCATTTGAAAACCTTAAAAATGTATATATTATTGAACCGAACGAATTAAATGCATACCTTGCAGCTGCTTATCACTCAGTGGTAATTGAAAAAGCTGTTTGGGAAAAATTAACGAAAGTGAGCTAAGATGGCAGATATTACAGATATTAAATCAATATTATACACAGAGAAAACTCTTGCTATGCAAGAAGATGGTGTACTTGTTGTTCAGACTAGCCCTAGAATGACCAAAAATAGTTTAAAAGCAGTTTTCAAAGAGTACTTTGGTATTAACCCATTGAGAGTAAATTCAATGAGAGTTAATGGTAAAGTTAAACGATTTAAAGGTATCGAAGGTAAAAGACCAGACTTGAAAAAGTTCTATGTATTCTTACCAGAAGATGCAAAAATTGATAGCTTAGCAGTATAGGAGAAATAGATGGCAATTAAATCATATAAACCAACCACTCCAGGTAGACGTTATATTACTAACCTTGATAGTGGTGATATTACTGCAAAAGCAAGTGTAAGAAGTCTTCTTAAAAAACTTCCTCGTTCAGCTGGTAGAAACTCTAACGGTAGAATTACTTCTCGTCACAGAGAGGGTGGAGCTAAAAAACTATACAGAATTATTGATTTTAAAAGAAATAAATTTGGTGTTGAAGGAACCGTAGCTACTGTTGAGTATGACCCATACAGAACATGTAGAATTTGTCTTGTTAAATATACAGATGGCGATAGAAGATATGTTCTTCAAGCTAAAGGTATGAAAGTTGGAGATAAAATCATGTCAGCTGAGTCTGGTCTTGATATTCAAACTGGAAACTGTATGAGACTTAAAGCTATTCCTGTAGGAACATTGGTTCATAATATTGAGTTAAACATTGGTCAGGGTGGTACAATCGCTCGTTCAGCTGGTGGTTATGCACAAATTATGGGTAGAGATGGTAAATATGTTTCTCTTAGACTTCCATCAGGAGAGATGAGATATGTACTTGGCGAATGTCTAGCAACTATCGGTACTGTTGGTTCTGAAGATTGGGCTAACGTTGTTGGTGGTAAAGCTGGTCGTCAAAGACATAGAGGTATTAGACCACAAACTAGAGGGTCTGCGATGAACCCAATTGACCACCCACACGGTGGAGGGGAAGGTAAAACTAACTCAGGAAGACATCCAGTATCTCCATGGGGTATGCCGACTAAAGGTTACAAAACTCGTAAGAAAAAAGCTAGTGATAAATTAATTATCTCTAAGAGAAAGAAGTAAGGGTAAAAGATGGCAAGATCAACTAAAAAAGGTCCATTTATAGACGATCATCTTAAGAAAAAAGTTCTTAAGGCGAAAGAAGAAGGTTCTCACAAACCAATTAAAACTTGGTCAAGAAGATCAGTTATCTTCCCTGAGTTCATTGGTTTAACAATCAATGTTCACAATGGTAGACAATTTATCCCTGTATTTATTACAGAAAACCACGTTGGATATAAATTGGGCGAATTCGCACCAACTAGAACATTTAAGGGCCATAAAGGTTCTGTTCAGAGAAAAGGGTAAGGTAATATATTATGAGTAAAGCACTATTAAAATATACACGTGTTGCCCCTGATAAAGCAAGAATGATTGCAAGAGAAGTTCAAGGAATGAACGCTGAACTTGCACTTGCAGCATTAGAATTTATGCCTAACAAAGCAGCTAGACTTATCTCTAAAGTTATTGCATCAGCAGTAGCAAATGGTGATTTTGAGCCAGAAGAAGTAGTAATTACCTCTTGTAGAGTAGACAAAGCAGCGTCAATGAAAAGATGGAGACCAAGAGCAAGAGGAACTGCAAGCAGAATTCTTAAGCCAACAGCACACATCATGGTAGAAGTAGCAAAAGCAGAGGAGGCATAATATGGGTCAAAAAGTAAATCCTATTGGTCTGAGACTTGGAATTAATAGAAACTGGGAATCAAGATGGTTTCCTAAAAAAGAGCGTACAGCAGCTTTCATTGCAGAAGATTATCAACTAAGAAAGTATCTTAAAAAAGAGCTTTTCTATGCTGGTGTTGCATCTATTATTATTGAAAGAACAGCTAAAAAAGTTAGAATTACTATCGTAACTGCAAGACCTGGTATCATTATTGGTAAAAAAGGTGCAGATATTGAGAAGTTAAAATCTACTTTGAATAAAATGTTCAAAAAAGATATTTCTTTGAATATTAAAGAAGAGAAAAGAGCTCAAGCTTCAGCACAATTAGCAGCTGAAAATGTAGCAACTCAACTTGAAAGACGTGTTGCATTTAGACGTGCAATGAAAAAACTTATTCAAGGTGCATTAAAGTCTGGAGCAAAAGGAATCAAAGTTTCTGTTTCTGGTAGACTTGGTGGTGCTGAGATGGCTAGAACTGAGTGGTACTTAGAGGGAAGAGTTCCTTTGCATACACTTAGAGCTAAAATTGATTACGGTTTTGCAGAAGCACAAACAACTTATGGAATCATTGGTATCAAAGTATGGATTTTCAAAGGGGAAGTTCTTGCTAAAGGTATTCAAGCTGAGCCAAAAGAAGAAAAAAGAGGTGGACGTAAACCATCTAATCGTAATAATAGAAGAGGTAACTAATTATGTTAATGCCTAAAAGAACAAAATTCCGTAAAGTTATGAAAGGTCGTAACCGAGGGAAGTCATTTAGAGGTAACAAGATTGAGTTTGGAGAGTTTGCACTTAAAGCAGTATCTGCTGGTAGAATTAACTCTAGACAAATTGAAGCTGCCAGAATTACTATGACTCGTGAAATGAAAAGACAAGGTAAATCTTGGATTAGAGTTTTCCCTGATAAACCTCTTACAAGAAAGCCTCTTGAGACAAGAATGGGTAAAGGTAAAGGTTCAGTTGAAGAGTGGGTTATGAATATTAAGCCAGGAAGAATTATATTTGAAGTAGCTGGTGTATCTGAAGAGATTTCACGTTCAGCATTAACACTTGCATTACATAAGCTTCCATTCAAATGTAAAATTATCACTGCGAAGGATAGCAATGAAATATACTAGTATTCAAGATAAAAATGTTGAAGAGTTAACAGCAATGCTAAAAGAGAAAAAGCTTGAGCTTTTTACACTTAAAGCAAAGCAAAAAACAATGCAACTTACTAACACTAGTGAGTTAAGAGTAGCGAAAAAAGACATCGCTAGAATTCAAACAGCTATTACAGCTAACGCGTCGAAGTAAGGGGTTAGAGTATGCCAAAAAGACAAATAACTGGTACTGTGATTAAAATAGCAGGAGAGAAAACTGTTTCTATCGTTGTAGAGAGAAAAGTTATTCATCCTCGTTACCACAAAACCGTAAAAAGATTTAAAAAATATCTTGTTCATGATGAGAAAGCTCAAGTGAATGTTGGAGATACAATCTCTGCTATTGAGTGTAGACCTCTTTCTAAAACAAAAAGCTTTAGACTTCTAAAAGTTCTTTCAGAAGTGAAGAAGGGAGAGTTAGAGTAATGGTTCAAGGTTTTACAAGATTAACTGTTGCTGATAACAGTGGTGCTAAAGAGATTATGTGTATTAAAGTTCTTGGTGGTTCTAAGAGAAGATACGCATCAGTAGGCGATGTTATTGTTGCTTCTGTTAAAAAAGCTCTTCCAACAGGAAAAGTAAAAAAAGGTAAAGTAGTTAAAGCCGTAGTTGTAAGAACTCATAAAGAGATTCAGAGAGAAAATGGTTCACTAATCAGATTCGACGACAACGCTGCTGTAATTATTGATGATAAAAATGCACCAATTGGTACACGTATTTTTGGACCTGTAGCTAGAGAAGCTAGATACGCAGGGTTCATGAAGATTGTATCATTGGCACCGGAGGTATGGTAATGGCTAAAAAGTTCAAAATCAAAAAAGGTGATCAAGTAATGATCATCGCTGGTGACGATAAAGGTAAAACAGCTCAAGTACTTAAG
>CAYPCV010000075.1:0-16657 GCA_964409295.1 uncultured Sulfurovum sp. | reverse complement strand
ACCTATTTCAAAGAATCACTTAATTAAAATAATTTCTATATTAAGCTTTTCTTTTTGTCGTGTTTTTTATTAAAAACATCGAAAAAAACTCAAATAGACGTTGATTTTTTGTTTACTTATATTCGGTTGTTAAAGACCACTCTAAAAACATCTTGAACTCGCTGACTTAAACTTTAAGTCGTCCCCAATGTTCTTGGACGCGTATTATAGACAAATCATCTTCTCTTGTCAAGGGTTTTCCGAAATTTGTGGAAAATTTGTGGATTTTTTTTCTTTTCTATACTTTGCTTACACTATATAGAAGTCTACACAGTGCATTTTTTTATGAAGCTACTCTTTTATGTATCTCTTTAATAATATTCTTTATACTTTTATCTTCAACATTAATCACTACATCAGCAACTTCTTTATAATCTTTTTTTCGTTCATCATAAAGCATCTTTGCTTTTTCTGGTTCAGAGAAGAGTGGTCGCTTTCTTAATTTAGCTTTTGAATTTTCTGCTGTGGAAAGTCTATTGAATATCCACTCATAAGAAGCATCTAATAAAACTACTGTTCCCAATTTTTTTAAATTTGAAACTTTATAGAAACCACCTCCACATGAGATAAAGGAGTTACTTACGGACAATTCAATCCAATCGGCACATTGTTGTTCGCAGTGACGAAAATATTTTTCATTATCTTCTTTAAAAATAGTCTTTATCTTTCTGTTCTCTTTTGATTCAATTAAATCATCTGTATCAATAATAAAAGTACCATATTTTTTGGCATAAGCTCTAGCAGTTGTACCTTTCCCAACTCCCATAAAGCCTATAAGTATAATATTATTTTTCATTATTAAACCATATTGTATCTGTCAATAATTTTCTTCAAACGTTTCCGTAAGTTTCTAAGTGCATCTTCTGCATCTTTTCCTTCAGATACCAATGATTCAAACTCATCAAACTGGATTTTGGCAACCCAACCAATTTTTGTATGTTTTTTAATACCTACAAACCTAACTTCTCCAAAGTGATCTTTTGCTATTTTATAAATACGATCAATTCTTTCACTTAAAGTTTTTACATTTTCTGCCATTTTATACCTTTTTAAAATTAAATAATAACCTCGAATTATACTAGTTTTCTTATTATAAACTTTCGATATTTCCTACAACTCGACCAACTATTTTTACTTCATCAGCCAACATGATTTCAGGAGAATAGGCTTTATTATCAGAAATCAGTTCAACCATACCATCAGCTCTTTGTCGAATACGTTTAATAAATAATCCTGTTGTAGTAGAAGCGATATAGATACCATCTTTTGAAAGATTAGTTTGTGTTCTATCAATAAATACGATTGAACCATCTTGAAGTGTAGGCTCCATCGACTCTCCATCCACATTAATCGCATCTATCTCTTGATTTGAAGAAGTTATTACATTATTCATAATAGTTCTATCCACTGTTAGAACTTCATAATTTTCATCAAAAGTAAATGCTCCACCACCTGCACTGGCACGAACATCTGAAAAGTAGTGAATTTGAAAAAACTTATCGGTCTCTTCTGCTAACATATCAATAGCTTGGTCAAAAAAAAGCCAATTAATACTTAATTTTTTATTGGCACAAAACTCCATTATCTCTTTAAATGGAATCGAATTTCTTTTTTTCATTGTTGCAAATGTTGTTTGAGGTATGGCTAAAGCATCTGCAACATCTTTATCAAATACTTTTTTTACATTTTTCTCTTCTGAAATAATATCTTTTAATTTTATAATGACCATTTTCAAATCATACATTTTGACTCCTTAATTAATTGCTTATTTTAAATTATATGACAATTTGACATGTTTTTAACTTAATTAAAAGAGGCAATACCAAGTGCTATAAATTAATCAATAAGTAAAATTTTAACTCTATCGCCCACAATTTTAGAGCTATCCTCTTCTGAAGTTACTAAAAGAGCTGTAGAACCTAACATGTTGGTCAAAATTGCAGATGAACCTGCTTTTTTACCCTTAAAATCTACAAAATATTGCCCATCTTCCAAACTATAGTTACATGCTGTAAACTCTGCTTTCTTCTGTCTTTTATTAAATTCGTCACGAAGTGTTGCTTCAACTAAACGCAATGAACATTTACCCTTTTGTAGTTTTGCAATCAATGGAACAACATATAATAGAGCTGTAACGGTTGAAGAGTAAGCAAACCCTGGTAAAGCTACAATAAATTTATCATCTTTTTTTGCAACCATAATATGTTGACCTGGTTTAACTCGAACTCCTTTAAAGAGTACTTCACAACCAAGCTCTACAATAACATCTTTTACAAAATCAAAATCGCCAACGCTTACGCCACCTGTCGTAACAACTATATCACTCTGTTCTAGTGCAGACTTAACGCCATTAAGTATTGTCTCTTTATCATCAAGAATACATCCCAGTTGAATTGCTTTACTGTCGTATTTATTAACCAAAGCCTCTAAAATATAGTTGTTAGAGCTTCGTATCTGTGCATCAGAGGTTTGTGCTTCTCCAAGCTCTAAAAGCTCTGAACCTGTTGATAAAATGGCTACTCTTGGCTTTTCATAAACCAAAGGAGAAACTACATTTAAACTTGCCATCACTCCAATATCTGCAAAATCTATTTTTGTCCCTTTGGCAATAAGTTTTTGACCTTTTTCATAATTCTCTCCAATAGCTCGAACCGAAAAACCAAAAGGGACTTCTTCATTAATAATAATCTCATTCCCCTCTACAGTCACATTTTCTATGGGAATTAAAGTGTCACTTCCATGAGGCATAAGTGAACCTGTAAATGTTTTAATACAAGACCCCTGCTCTACCTCATCGTGTAAATCTTCTCCTGCTGGATTGATACTTGAAATTTTTAATCGTCCAAGCTTTAAATCGGCATGTTTAATAGCATAACCATCCATTGCCGATGTTGGGAACTCTGGCGAATTGTGGTCTGTTATAATATCCTCTGCCAACACATATCCCAATGTATTGGTTAAGTATCTTTTTGACGCTTTATAATTTTTAATCTCTATACTGTTTACAATCTCTATCGACTCATCGAAGTGCATAAATGCCATTCTATTTTTCCTTTTTTAATTCTATTTAATTTTTAATATTCCGTGTTACCTAACCTACGCCAATAAGCCACTACCACTCATTGGTGTGCTTCTATCTTCGGCATAAACTCTTTTACCATCTATCACATCATATTTCCATATAGGAGCATTGGCTTTGAAATCCTCTACAAATTCATCAATCAATTCCAGTGCCACACGCCGTTTTGGAGAGAACACAGCTGAAATGTACGAAGAGGTATGTACAGGAACATCGCCTATAGCATGAGCCATCTTTACTTTTGCACCCAATTTTTCTGCTTTGACAACCCAATCATCGAACCACTTTTGAAGCACAGGTTCATAAATATCAAAACTTAACGCTTCAATACCATCTTCGGCTCGAATTGTTCCAACAAAGGGGATATATGCTCCATAATTGGATTCAGACTCTTCCTCTAGCCACTGATTAAAAATTGTTTTAACATCTAAATCTCCATGATACAGTTCCATACTAACCACCACATACAGGAGGAAGAATAGATACTCTATCTCCACTCTTTAAAACCATTGATAAATCATTTGTCATCTGGTCATTGACTGCTACAGCACATTTATCGAGCCATGCACTAATGGTCTCTATCTGTTGAAGTTGATTTGCTACATCTTGTAAGGTCTCTGCTTTTAGTTCTAGTGTCTCTTCGCCAATTGGTCCTAAAAATTCAACTTTAATCATATTTACGCTCTCACTTTATTCAAAATTGTTTCGATTATAAAAGTTGTTTGATATAATCATGCTTAATTTACTCTAGGAGGCTAACAACTGTGATATTTGGCTCAATAAGCTACCTAAACCTTTTACCTTTTCAAGTTTTTTTAAAAAAACATCTTAAGCACTCCTCTAGCAAAATGGCATTTAACTATAAAAGAGATGTCCCTTCTGCTATTAATAAAGCTCTTCGTAAAGGAAATATTAATGCTGGATTTATCTCTAGTATTGAATCCTCTCACTATAAATGTACCAATTTAGGAATTATTGCCAATAAAATGGTCTATTCGGTATTTGTTATTGAGGGAGAAAATAAAAAAGATAATGAATCTGCAACATCAAATCAACTGGCAAATGTTTTAAATCTTCAAGGTGAAGTACTGATTGGAGATAAAGCACTTAAATACTATTTAGAAGGTGGTCGAGGAGTTGACCTTTCACAAGAGTGGTACAACCGAACAAAACTTCCCTTTGTCTTTGCAAAGCTCTGTTTTAATTGTTATGAAAAGAGCATTCAAGTTATTGCAAAAAAGTTTATACAACACCCCGTTAAAATTCCTCAATACATATTAAAAAAAGAAGCAAAAAAACGAGGCATTAGCACTAAACAGCTCTTATGGTATTTAGAACATATTCAATATAAAATGGATTATAAATCAGAGAAATCATTAAAACTCTTTTTAAAACTCTCAAATAAAACAAAAAAATAGACCGAAAAGGTTTATTTTTAGATATTTTTTAAAAGCATTGCAACCTTTAATGCACCATCTTTTTCTATCATCTTTTGAAGTTTTTGACTCTTCTCTTTCATGTTTTCATCTAAAAGGAGTATTACCTCTTCTATATCTATCTCTTTTTCACGCATAATCCATGCAACATCTTGGTCTACTAGAAATTTTGCATTGTAAAATTGGTGGTCTCCTGCTGCATAAGGATAGGGAATATAGAGTGTTGGACATGCCATTGCAGAGAGTTCCCATAGAGTAGATGCTCCTGAACGAGCTATTGCAAAGTCAGCTTGTTGCATGTAGTCTGAGAGCTTGTCTGTAAATCCAAATACTTCAGCTTCTATTCCTAAAGCGTCATATGCTTTTTTAACCTCATTTATATTACGCTCTCCTGCTTGGTGGATAATTTTTATCTTTTTATCTTTTAAAGTAGATGCCAAAGATAGAGCAAGTTTATTAATGGCAACAGCACCCTGTGAACCACCTAGGAAAATAATAGTTTTTATCTCTTCACGAATACGAGATTTTTTAAAAAACTCCTCTTTTATAGGATAAGCTTTAATCGGAGACTCATCTTCATACGAAGAGATAAAAGCTGTAGCATACGAGCGTAACAACCTATTGAGTGAGCCTATAGATGCATTTTGTTCATGAATAACCAAGGGGATATTTAACATTTTTGCAGCAAAAGAGGTAGGTGCTGCTGAAAAACCACCCACACAAAAAATGACTTTTACTTTTTTCTCTTTTAAAATTTTTCTGGCTTTAAAGGTAGATTTTATCAGCATAAAAATAGACTTTACTTTTCCTAAAATACCTTGATTTACAACACCTTGTGTCGCTAAAAAGTGTGTTGATTCAAACTGTGTGTCATCTTTGAACCACGCTTGGTCTTGACCTTTTGTTGAGCCTATATAGATAAGTTTCTCATCCAAAAGTTGCTCTTTTACAGCTTTAATAATGGTCAAGTGTCCACCTGTTCCTCCACCTGTCATAACAATGCTCATCTTTTTTCCTTCTATTTGTTTACTTTTTTTGAAATCATTAATACAATACCAATACTTAGTGAAGAGGCAATGACTTGTGAGCCTCCATAACTTAAAAATGGTACAGCAATACCTTTAATTGGGGTAATCCCTGCAATACCAAAGCTATTAATTAAAAATGAAAAGGTAATTAATAGAGCTGTTCCCACACAATATAGATAATAGGTTGGTGTTTCTATTTTTGCTGCAATTTTGAAGATACGGTAGATAATGAAGAACATGAGAAGGGTAATGAGTATAATAGTAATTACTCCTAACTCTTCAGCAATTCCTGCCAAGACAAAATCGGTATTAACCTCTGATAAAAAGCCCAGTTTATATTGACCATTTCCCAAACCTTGTCCCCAAAAACCTCCATGGTGGATGGCATCAAGAGAGTTAGATATTTGATAAGTTTCTAAACGGTTGGCAGGTGTATCAATAGAGATAAACCAATCTTGGATTCGTTTAATTCTATGTGGAGCGCTAATAATAAGTAGTGCCAACCCTGAAAGAGCAATACCAAAAAGCAGTGAAAAGAAGCGAAAACTGCTTCCTACAAGTAAAAATAAGATTATAAGCGTTGCTGATAAAACAACTGTTTGCCCTAAATCTTTTTGAAAAACAGCAATAAGAAGGGTGGATATAAAAAGTACCACCACATACGGAACAAAGAGTTTTATTTCAGCTTTTAAAGGCATATTCCCATGGGTAAAACGGGTACGAACCAACGACCAAGAGATAAACATAATAAAGCCAACTTTATAAAACTCTACAGGAGTAATCGAAGTTACCCCCAAATTAATCCAACGTTTTGCTCCACCAATACTATGTACTAAAGACTCTGGTAAAAGAGGCATAATTAGAAGAATAAATAGAAAAGTAGAAAAGAGAAGAATTCCAATAGGCTTAAACCATCGGTCTGGATTACGTCGACTGAGCCAAATCATTAGAAAAATACCAATAGTTACAGCTACAAATTGTCGAATAAAGAAATGAAAATCACTGTAATGAAACTTCATAACAGCATAACTAGAGAGAGAGTAACTCATTATTAATCCAAGGACTAAAAGGATAACTGTCGCTCCAAATAGGGGTTTATCAATCATATTGTATTCTTTTTTATTTTTAGTGAAGATATTTTATCAAAACTTTGTAAAAAAAATAGTAAAATCTCTTTAGAGAATTAAAAAAGGTTAATATGCCCAATGCAAAAATAGAAAATAAAATGATACATTATCGTTCTGCCATATTACTTGCGATGTTTCTTTCAATACTCTTTCTTTTCATGATATTTTTAAGCACGATTGTAGGTATCATCAATACAGATCGCCACACAGATAATAAATTTGTAACTATTGAAAACAAAGCAATACGAGGAAAAATTATTTCAGAAGATAATTTTGTGGTCTCTTTTAGTCAAAAACATTTTAGAGCAGAGGTCAATACCAAGAGTATTGACCCAAAAAAGAAAGATTTATTTGTAAAGCTTTTTTCCATCTATTCAGGAATTCCTGAAAAGAAAATTTTATCGAAATTCATTTCAAAATCAGGGAAAAAAATCAAAGGTCGAATTGTTCTTTGTTCCAATATTGATGTTCGTTTATCAAAAGATTTAAAATCACTCTCTCGAAAAATGACCTCTTTAGATATTTTTCAACCTTTAGATTTTAAAAAACCTCATCTAGTATATGGCTTGGATATTTTACCTGCAAGTGAAACACGCTCTTTTCCTCACAAGAATCTCTTGACTCCTGTAGTAGGTTATGTGCGAACAGAAGTTGTGGATAATTATAAAATTCCTATTGGAATTAAAGGATTAGAGAAGTCGTATCGAGATTTTTTAGAACCAAGTCAAAATGGAGTTATACGAGGTAAACGTGATGTACTAGGAACTATCCTTCGTGATGGTCAAAGCCGAGAAATAGAGCGTGTGGACGGCATGAATATTCATCTAAACATCAACTTAGATTTTCAACGTAGCGTTGAAAAAGTTTTAGACGAAATGAAAGAGCAGATTGGAGCAGAAGAGATTATGACAGCAGTAATGGATTCTAAAACAGGAAAACTGCTCTCATTAGCATCTTCCGAGCGTTTTGACCCCAAACACATTACTCAAAAAGATGTAAAAGCACTCAATCCAAACTTTTCGGAATACCTTTATGAACCAGGGTCAGTTATGAAACCTTTGACACTTGCTATTGCAATGGATGCCAATAAAGTAAATTTAAATAAACAGATACGCTTGGGTGGAAAACTAAAGGTCACAAATAAATATACCATTTCAGATGATGACTATTTTAAATCGTTAAGCCCAAAGGGTATTATTATGTACTCTTCCAATATTGGAATTTCCAAAATAGCATGGAGACTTAAAGGTCAAGAGCTTTATGATGGTTGGCGTAAATTTGGACTCTCTAGACCTTCAGGTATTGACCTATCCAAAGAGTTAGCAGGAAAAATAAAACCTGCCTATCTATTAAACTATAAAGTACACTCTGCCAATACAGCCTATGGCTATGGTATGCTTGCGAACTTTATGCAAATGATTAAAGCCTATAGTGCTTTTAATAACAATGGTATTGCAGTAACCCCAAAATTAGTTAATTACCTTAGCAGTAAAGGTAAACACTACGAAACATTGAATGAAGTCGAAGATTTACAAGCATGTACGCCCTATACTGCATCTAAAATTAATGATATATTGATTGCTGCTGTAAATAGAGGAACAGGAACAGCAGCACAATATGATGGTTTAACCGTAGGTGGAAAAACAGGTACAGCACACATCAACTATAAAGGTCACTATATTGAGAAATATCATAGTAGTTTTTATGGCTTTGTAAATGATAAGTTAGGACATAAATACACCGTTGGAGTTTTTGTAATCAAAGCAAAGAAAGTCTATTTTGCATCTCAAACAGCTGCACCAACCTTTAAGAAAATTATTAATAAGATGGTCAAACATAACTATTTAATAGTAGATAAGCGTTTGGCTAAAATTGATTTTGCAAGACGAGAAGCTGTGCGTAAACGCAAACATGATGCCTATGTAAGAAAAATTCAAGCTTACAATAAGGCACATGGGTTGACAACTCCACCCCCTAAATAGGGTGGATTCTTCCGAACTCCGAACTAATGTTCAGATATTTAGAGAGCGTTTAAAGTCGGACATGCCCTGCCTAGACTCTATTATCAAGCAAAAAGTAACTGTTTGGTTCTCACAGATAGATATTGTTTGATATAATATTTTAACTAAAAATGTGTTTTTTAGAGCTTAATTGTTTAAAAAGTTAAGCAGTTCAACAGAATTACGCTTATATCCACCCCTTTAAAGAGGTGGTTTTACGCTATATTTTGATAAAATAACAAAAATCAAGGAGTTATAGATGTTAAAAAAATTAGTAAGTAGTGCGTTATTGCTTGGAATGTTTTTCGGCTGTGTTGGGGTTGACCCACAAGGAAGAGGCTATTCCGTAGCCATTCCAATGTCAATGATTAATTCAACCTTGGCAGAAAAATTTCCTGCAAGTGAAAAAGTATCTTATGGAATGGTAAGTGGAACACTTAGTATTGAAAAACCAAACGTATTGGGCAAAGCAGGAAGCGATAAACTAGGTGTTGGTACATCATTTAAATTTACCAATATGTTTGTTCCAAAAGGTATTACAGGAACAATCGATTTGGCTTCAGGAATTCGTTATGATGCAAATACAAAAAACCTCTATTTAGCAAACCCCATGGTCAATGAAATTAAATTTCAAGACTTCTCTTTGGCTAAATACTTAACAGTAGATATGAGAAATGCTATTGGTATGGTTATTGCAAATAGCATTTCAAAAAAGCCTGTTTATAACATACAAAAAGCAGGAGTTGGAGCAGGATTGGTCAAAGGAATTGATGTTCGTGATGGTCAAATATTTTTAACGTTTGGGTTATAATAGATGAATAATAAGCCTAAATATACTCTTTTTAAAAATGCCTCATATGCATGGGATGGTTTAGTTCATGCTGTCAAAACAGAGACCTCTTTTAAGATAGAGTTAGCGATTGCTATAATCTTTTTTCCACTGGTCTACTTTATGCCTTTTGAGTTAATTTATAAATTAGTTCTAGTGATTACCTATTTTATAATTATGATTGCAGAGTTACTCAATTCTGCTGTTGAAAATGTGGTCGATTTGGTCACTACAGATATTCATCCACTAGCAAAAGCAGCCAAAGATATTGGAGCAACAGCCGTTCTTTTTTCGGTTATTTTGCATCTACTCTGTTGGGCTTTAATAGGATTAAACTACTTTAGCTCTTTGGGATAAATTTAGGTCATGCATCTTAAAATAGTTGATAAAAAGATTAGAATATAAATCAATATGCAAAATTTAAGATGCATGACCATCTAAACCTTAATTCTACAAACTTTATCTCTTAATAAAACCGATGAATCTCCTCCATAATATTAGAAAACTCCATATCGTCCCCTTTCTCTTTTAAAAATGCTACCAAATATTTTTCGGAAGCTTCAATCCCATCTTTTTTTTCTATCTCTAACAGTTCGGCATAGAGTTCGGCAATGATTTCTAGTATATGTGGCGAAATGCTCTTTCTATCTGCTCGGTAACCGATGATTCTATCACTCTCATCACTTCGTGCTTCAAACTCGGTAAATATCCAATAATATCGTCCATCTTTTGCCATATTTTTGACCACAGCATTGATATTTTTTCCTTGTGAAATCGTCTCCCATAAGAGTTTAAAAACTACTTTAGGCATATCAGGATGGCGTACAACATTATGAGCTTTTCCTATTAGTTCATTTTCATTGTAACCCGATACCTCCATAAAATAATCATTGCAATAGATTATTTTTCCTTTGGCATCTGTTTCACTAATAATGTATTTTTTAGGGTCTAAAATAATCTCTTCATCTACAGGGGTTGGTCGTTGTTGCATATTCTTTTCCTTTTTTCTTTGGAACTGTAGGCTTTAGCCCCAATCAATTACACTAAATCTTTTAATCTAAAATCAAATTTTAGTGCATCAACATGACAAACATCAACACAACGTCCACAGAGCGTACAGTCTGCACCTGTGATGTATTGAGTTGTTATCTCTTTCTCATCAATTTGCTTTTTATATTTGGCTTTTGTTATCTCTAGTACTTGAGGTTCAAAACAGACATCATGACAGACCATACAGCTATCACAACTATCATTCCACTTGATTCGTAAAGCTGATACTTTTCCTATCATTCCATAAGTTGTTCCAATTGGACAGATATAGCTACACCATGCTCGTCTGGAAAAAAATACCTCAATGGCAAAAACAACAACTACCCAAATCAGTGCCAAAGACCAACCATAAGCGATGGTTCTACTTAAGATACCTACGACAGAGAAGCTCTCAAAGATAATAAATCCACTTACAAATGCCATAGATAAAAAAGCTATCCAAAAGAGGTACTTAATACGGTGGTCAAACTTTCTATTTTTAATAATCTTCTTTTTAACCAATGTATTATGAAGTTTTTCTCCATATTCACTCAATATTCCATAAGGACAAACCCATGCACAGTAGCTACGACCACCTACCAACATATAAACAAGAATAATGGTAGAGACACCAATAATAATATTGATAGGAATATGATAAGTAGCCAGCCATACCTCTAGTGTAGTAAAGGGGTCAATCATATGAAAGCCTAAAAAGCGTGAGCCATTAAGTGTACCCTCTAATACTTGTAAATCAATAAAAAACGATAAAAAGAAAAGCAGATGAATCCCAATAACTAAAATCCATCGCTTCATTCGATAGGAAAACTTTTTTTTACCATCAGGCGTAGTACTCCAAAAAGTTGACCAAAAGGTACTATTTTTTATTGTCTCTCGCTTATTATACTTATCCATCTTTCTGCTTCTCCCTCGTTAGAGCCTATTTATTTGCTTCTGCTTTAGCAGGAAATTCGCCTATCTCATCAGCAAAGGTTCTCAAATCATCTTCACTTAACTTAATCAACAAGCCTTTCATAATCATATTCTCTTTTCGTCCTGATTTAAAGTCAGTTAAGTCTTTATAAATCTTATCAGCACTCTGTCCAAAGAGTTTTGGTCCCATTAGGGCTTTACCATTTTGCTCTCCTGAACCATTCACTCCATGACAAGAAGAACACTTACTTTTATACGCTTGACTAACCTCAAATGCACCGATATTTCCAGCTTTTTCTCGTAAAGCTGACAGTTCATCCTGCTCTTTTACTCGGTCACTTTTCTCTTCTAACTTGGTAGCTACAGAAGTGTTTGCTTTATCTCCAAAATCTTCAATAACTTTACCATGCTCTCCTCCATGATAAGCACGCCCACCCATAAAGGTTAGCACCATAAGCCCCAAGATAACAACGGTTAAAATTCCAACAATTATATGTTTCACTGTTTACTCCTCATCTCTTTTAATTTTTGATTAAATGTATAAATTTCATCTGCCAATTCACGAATTTCACTATCTTCCATATGGTCTATCAATCCATCCATCAAAGGATTACTCTTTTTTCCACTTTTAAAATCAGCAATAGCCGAAAAAATTTCATCGGAACTTTTAGCCAAAAGAGATGGTCCAATCACACCATTAGCATAATCACTGTGACAGGCAGAACACTTGACTTTAAATTTTTTAGACAATTCGCCAACAAGCAATCCTATCTGTATCTCTTCATAAGGGCTTCGCACATGCATGTTTGCATCAACAGCTGTTCTAGGTTTTACGCGTACTGAAGCATCTTTATTCGCAGGTTGACTTTTTGGGTCGTATCCATGTTTGAACTCATTGGTCATCCCCTCATAAAAAGTATCTGTTGAATCTTCTTTCTCTTTTTGGACTACTTTTATCTCTTTGGCATGTTCATTCGCAACAATCTCTATTTTGGGTGTTGGTGTATCCACGTTTTCTTTATTTGGATTTTTTTGTTCATCTCCACAACCCATAAACATCATTAGGGCTAAACTCAATACTATCTTATTAATCATACTCTTCCTTTACCGTACTGTTCTTCATACGTTACGCGTGGTTTAATTACTATAGATGCTGTATTTGTCGGACAGACCTCTTCACAAACACCACATCCAATACAACCATTATAGATTACAGGGCGTGTAATCCCATTGGGTTTGGTAACCATTGCAATAGCTGAAAGAGGATTTGCAATAGGACACATGTCTACACAAAGCGTACAAGGGTCTCCTGCTCGATTATCAAACTTCTCTAAAACTTCTTTTTCATATTCCGTAACATTATTCACATCTTTGATAAAAGCCAACATTTTCTCGTTGTATCCATCAGGAATTGGCTCTCGTCGAACAGCTAAACAGGTACGAGGAGATTCTAAAACAGCAATCCCCATATGTATATCTTCAGCTTTTTCACAATCATGCGACAATGCTCCTGTAGGACAAGCTAAGACACAGGGAACGGCTTCACATGCCCAACATCCACGCACGCTTGCGTCAATGTATGGTGTTCCTTCTCCTGCTCCTTTTGCCCAATCTGCCAACTCGATAGAGTGATAAGGACAGACTTGCAAACATTGACCACACTTGATACATAAACCTAAAAATTCATGCTCATCTACAGCCCCTGGTGGTCGAAGCCGAAACTCATCGGCATGAAGAAATGGGCTAAGACCCACCCCTCCTGCTAATACCAATCCCAAAATACCTAAAGTGGAATACTTTATAAACTCTCGTCGTTCTGTCTCTATTTTTGCCATCTTAACCCTTAATTCACACAGCGTTATATTAATAGAGATTATATTAAAAATAAGAGAATAAAAATATGATGTACATCAAGGAAAGGAGATGTTTAAAGATAGGAAGAAAAATATTCTTAATTTACTCTTACTTTTGGCTCTTTATCTTCCAATAAAAATATAGGTTCAGAAAAAGGAGCTAATTTTGCCAAGAAATTTAACAGTGAAATAACAGGAGAGCCGTAAAAAAACTTTACATCAGGATTATAAACCCACAGTTGGTCAGCATATTGATAGACTTTATGAGGAGTGTCTCCTATATTATCTTGATTTCTATCAAAACCTGCATAGTTGTCCCAATAGTTTCCAACTATCTCATTTTCATTGGTTTTACTGCCTCGGCTGTCGTTGACAATATCCTCTATATTTCCTTTTATCACATTATTTTTCAAAATATTATTTTCAGATAGTGAATGAAAATGAATCGCTTCTGAATTATAAAGTACTCTGTTCCCTTCAATCCAATTGTGAGTATCGGGTTCAAATGGAGACCTATCAATGTAAAGCCCTTGGGCACAGTATATAATAGTATTGTCTTTAATCGTAAAGTTAGAGACATCTTTCATCCCAATTCCCATCCCTGTCGCACCAATAGAGCTTTGAACAATATTACCTGTAGCAATGGTGTCCTGAGAGTACATAAAAAAGATACCTACTGAATTGTGTTTATAGCGATTATTTCTAACAATATTTTTACCTGCATACATAAAATGAAGTGAATAACGACAATGCTCGCCTACGTTCTCTTCTATCAAATTTCCATGTGAATACCATACTACCATATCTCTTGATTTGATAAGTCTGTTTTTACGAACAATATTATCATGACTGTACCAAAGCCGTAGACCATCGCCACGAAGCCCCAAATCAAACTCTTTAGAAGTAATATTATTATCAACAATCATTGAGTTATTAACCATCTGCATATCAATACCAAAAAGAGCATTATCAATCGTACACGCACGAACTTCACACTGCGAAGCATTTTTGATTAAAATTGCAGAATCTAAAGTATGGGTCATCTCTCCAGAGTTGGTTATTCTAAGATTTTTAAGAGTTACAAATGAACTCTCTATTTTTATAACTGTACCATTTCCCTCTCCATCAATAACTACACCCTCCTCTTTGCCCAAAATAGTTAATGGTTTTTTAATAACAATACTACCCTTATAAATACCTTTGGGAAGTTTTAAAATAGAACCATTGGGAGCTTTGTCAATAGCATCTTGAAGAGCATTTGCATGAGCCATTGTAGATAGTAAGAAGAAAATAAATACTCTAATCAAATTTGAACCTTTGTAGGGTGCGATTTCTATATCGCACCATTGTTTATGAATTTGTCGCTTTCATTGCTTTGCCTCTTGCCAAAATTGCCAAAAGACTCAATAATGAAATTGCTACCAACAGATAGAACCCAATCGTTGGATAAGAGTGTGTAGTAAACTGTGCTATCTTTCCATCTCCAAAGACGGTTGGCATAAATGGCTTAATTTTAAATGCACCCCAGTTGTGTAAATTATGTCCAAACCAATAGAGCCAGTAGGAGTAATCAGCTATAAATAAGAGAGGCAAAGAGACGGGAATCAACATTCCAAGTTTAAAAATTTTATTATTATATGCAATAAAATAAATCATAATAAGTGAAAGAAAAAGTAGTGCATAGATACCAATCTCACGCTCTAGTTTTCCTCCAACCCACATTGGGTCCATTCCTACATAATGGTTAATAGTATTCATCTCATGAACTTCTCCTGAAAATCCATCAAAGTGAAAAAATACAGGAATTCCTTGGGGAAATGCCTCTTTTGGGTAGTTGGGTGCTTCGAGTGAAACAGCCCAAATAGGCATAGAAGCCATGCCTATTTCAGAAGAAGATTTTATCATCTCTTCTAAATTATTGTGAGCCTCTTTTGGAGTGGCAATACTTTTATAGCGTCCTTGGTTGTATAGATTCCAAACTGACTTGCTAAAGCTTGATACCTCTTCACTTTTACCTTCATTGATATGGTTAAGTGTCCCATGAAAGGCAATCATCGGAAGGGTAAACGCAAAGGTCAAAATAATCAATGCCAACGATGCAAATATTTTTGCTTTGGTAAAACTTGGGTGCATACTTTCTCCTACTAATATATCTTAGAGTTGAGTATAGTGTAAAAAATAAAGTGAAAAAGTGATTTACATCAAGATTTAAAGGAACAAAGGGTCTCTCTTTGTTCTCTTTTTACTTGACTACAGTACTTGTAATATTTTGATATAAGTAAACATATTACAATACCATAACCAAATAAATTATCTAAAATTACCACTCAACTTGTGCAGTTAACATCAAAGCATCTTGAGCATCATTCGCACCACCCTCTTTGAGGTAATTGGCAATAAATTCAACATTATGATTGTATTTGTACGAAACACCTGCTAAAGCTCTTTTTTTCTCTTCTGTATCTGCATCCAATTCAAAAGCATCATATCGAGCAATAAGATTCCATTTTGAATCAACTCTATATTCTCCATTCACAGAGTAACCACTTCCCTTGTATTCTGAAACATCTATGTATTGTGCAGAAACAAGAAACTCTGGTTGATTATAAACAGCATGTAAACCCATCCAGTTTAAATCTGCACTTTCATGTTTTGCACTCTCTCTGTTTTGCTGACCAAAAAAGGATACATTAGCATAAGTCAAACTTTTTTTAGATTTTTTCTTACCTGTGCCTAAAACGTGTGCTGTTAATCTCCACTCTGCACTTAAATTTGAACCATCTTCTTGATTATGGTATCCTTCTCCATTAAAAATTCCCAGTTCACTTGAAAAATTCTCTAACTTAGTTTTAAAGTTAATACCTCTATCTGCTGAATTTGTCAAATGACCTGCATTTTTCTCTTCTACAAGAACTTTAGAAATTGAACGATAATTCCATGAATTATGCTCTTCATAATCAATCCAAGGTCTATGTGCTTGACCAATTTCAAGACCTGTATTAGGAAGAACGTTATCAAGATAAAGATACGCATATTTAAGTCTAACGTTAGTCTCTCCCTCTTTTCCGTCTATTTTTTCATCATGAGTATCAAGTGTAATTCTCATATAATCTTTTGGGTTCTCTTTGAAATAAGCTTTTACTTGAAGGTAGTTTCTTCTTGTTTCAAATTTATTAGTTGAATCACCTTCATTAGGATTAGAATTAACAAAACCTAAGTAGTGTGTTCCTGAAAATTTAAGAACAGGTACATGTGATTTTATAATTGTTTCTCCTGCCATTGCTGTAGTAGATAATATTGCTAT
>CAYPCV010000074.1:0-3480 GCA_964409295.1 uncultured Sulfurovum sp. | reverse complement strand
AGGTTAAAAAGAGTATCTCTCATCGAGCTAAGGCTTTGGAGTTAGCAAAGCCTATTATTCAAATGTTGCAGAGAAAAAGATAAATAGTTCTAATCTATTAATATTTGCCTTTTTAGGCTTAATTTTGCTATAACTATAAATAGTAAAATAAAAAGGATTTACAATGAGACATAAACGAAGATTTACACTTTTAATGAGTCTGCTCTTTCTTTTGCCAATGACAGCGTCTGCTGAACATTTTTGGATGGGGCTTTTTTCTAAAGAGGCACGCTATACAGAGCAGACTTTTTTGATTCAAAAACATTTAAAAAACCTTAATAAATCTATTGATGAATCGTGGAAAGATGGCTTTATGATTACCGATATTCAGTATGGGAATGACCTTTGGATGGCAACGCTTTCCAAGGGTACAGGGTATACGAATCAAGCTTATGTAAAAAAACGAGATTGGAAAGAGTTTACGCGTTCAGTGGGGAAACATTTGGAAAAAGGCTTTATGTTAATCAATGTAGAGTATGGCGATGGAACGTGGGTAGCTGTATTGGTAAAAGGAAGTCGTTATAGTGAAGGGCGATATGATGTGGTTCGTTATTGGGAAGATTTCCCTGCTAAAATTACAGAGCGATGGAATGAAGGTTATCATCTGATTGATGTTGAGCCTGCTGATGGAAAATGGGTTGCTGTTTTTGCTAAAAATACAGGTTTTATTGACCAAGCGTATGATTCAGTAGATGAGGCAAAGGCTCTTGATTTAATTATTAAAAAAAGATGGAAGGACGGATACCGACTATTAAATAGTGAGTATGGAGATGGTCGATGGTTTTTGATTTTTGTAAAAGATAACAAAAGAAAAGGTCAAGTTTATGTGCGTAGAGAGAGACTCAATGGTCTAAAAGAAGTCGTCTCTACAGAGTGGGACAAAGGTTTAAATCTAATTGATTTAAGTGAGGGGCGATAGTTATCCTCTACTTTATAGGCGTTACTCATTTTAAATGAGTAACAAAAAATCTTCTTTACATCGAAACCTTCTCTTTGTTTCTAAAAAATAACTCATTTTTCCCACAAGTCTCACAAACATGATAAAAGTTTAATTTACTCTTTTTTATTTTTGGTTTACACTCTTTATTTGAACATGAGAGTTTAATAGCTGTATTTCCATCACAAAATAGACATTTGAAGTAGTAGCCATATTTTCCATAAACTATCTCTATATTTGGACTTTTGCATTTAGAACATAAAGGGGTATTGGTATCTTGATTTTTGATTAATGATGGATTTTCTAAAATAGATTTTTTTATGAAATTTTTCGGTTGCATATATGAGTTAGAATTAGAATGAGTCTCTTTTTTTGCTAGTGGATACTTTTTAGAATAATCATGAATTATAGGCTTATGGTGCTTCACAAGAAAATTTGCAATCTCTTTTATTCTGTCAAGAGTCATCATTGTACTAACTTTTTTAAAAACAGTCATTACTCCCATTGTATTAAGTTCTTTATCTCTATGTGTTACAAAGGAATCTGCTCGTTCAAATCCTTTTGGCAAACTATTATTTGTTATTGTCGTATTAGGATTAATAAGAACAGTGGAGCTTATAGAAAGTCCAAGAAGCTTAATATTTGCAGGCAAATCCATTTTTTCTGTTATATAGTCAGATAAAATTTTGGCATGTCGATTATTTTGTTCTATAGGGTTTGGAAAAGTTTTGATTTTTTTCCCATATTCAACATCAAGTGAGCCATCTCCTTTAATTGTAAGTGTTCCTGTAAAACTTTTACTCTCTAGTACTTCTATTCCTGCTCGGTTAATAATTATATGGTCTATTTGAGCTACCATGCCTTTATGTTCTATGCGTATATCATGAAGTAGTATATTGTTAGGAGTATTTTTGAATCCAAAGTCGAGGTAGTAGGCATTATCTTTCTCTGCTTTATAACCATTTTCTAGCCGTGCTAAATCAGTTTGTATAAGGGCTTGTTGTTTGGGATTTTGACTTAGCTTTAATAGGTTTTTTAATTGGCTTATCTCTTTGGTTTTTGAGTCAATGTCTTTAAATAGCATATTTACACCTTTTTAATATTTTAAATAATATAATTAATTTTTATATTATATTTTAAATTTATTAAAAAGAGGGCGTTATAGTTGCTCTTTTCCTTAAAGTATGTTGTTGTAATGAAAAATAATAGTTATTTAAACTTGATGAATCTCAATAAATAAACACTTCTATTTGACTATACTTTAGTAAAAAAGAGGAAAGAGCATACATGAGTGAATTTTTAAATAACGAACCATCTCCATTTGAGGGGCAGTTTCCCGATGGGCATCCTGTTCGTACCTATTTAGAAGAGAATCTTCTTATTCGTGCGTTAATGGCAGAGTTAGAAGCGATAAATATCTCGGAGGGTTTAGATACTTTTTCTGAAATATTTGAACGGTTAGCAAAAGTTGATTTACACTTTACACGAAAAGAGAATCAGCTCTTTCCATATCTTGAAAAGTATGGTTGGACAAGCCCATCACAAGGTATGTGGACATTTCATGACCAGATTCGAGACCAAGTTAAATTGGTACGAAAAGAGGTAGTAGGTGGGAATAGCACAAGTATTTTAATGGAGACTCAACAGCTCTTTAGATTTTTAGAGCAGATTATGAATGTGGAAGAGCAACGTCTGCTTCCTAGAGCTATGCAGATGTTAAGCGAAGATGAGTGGAAAGAGTTTAAAGAGGGAGACAAAGAGATTGGGTGGATGTTTGATAAAGCTCCAACTCCTTATCCTGCTGATGAGTATATTCATCCAAGCCAAGATACCAAAAAGCGTAAATTACCATTTGGAATAGAGGATAAAACTCATTACGATGAGGGTTATTTAACCCCTGAGCAGGTCAACTCTATCTTTAGAATTTTGCCTGTAGATATTACCTATGTAAACGAGCATGACCAAGTGGTGTTTTATAACCGTGGAGAGGATAGAGTATTTCCAAGAAGTGCAGGAATTATTGGGCGAGAGGTTCGTTTTTGCCACCCACCAAAATCGGTTGACCAAGTGATTAAAATTTTAGAAGAGTTCAAAGCAGGGCGACAAGACCTAGCAGAGTTTTGGATTAATTTTAAAGGTCAATTTATCCATATTCAATACTTTGCAGTACGTGACCCAGACAGAACCTACCGTGGAGTTATAGAGATGAGCCAAGATGTAACCCATGTAAGAGGGTTAGAGGGCGAACAGAGATTATTGGATTGGGAATAAGAGTGGGTTGACACATTGGTCAACCCTTACATAAACATTTGAAAACCGTAGGGGGCGATTGCTATCGTACCTTTAAAAAAGGAATATAAATATGAAAAAAATATTAATAAGTCTATTAGTTCTACTCTCATTTATTTGGGCAGAGAGTAACCAAACCACATGGAAAGCAGAAGATGTAAAAAAAACATACACTTTAACTTATGACAAAAATACCACTTGTCTAGTAAGAAAAA
>CAYPCV010000073.1:0-5891 GCA_964409295.1 uncultured Sulfurovum sp. | reverse complement strand
ATTTTCATAATGGTTCAGTAGACAAATTAGAAGAGGTGGTACGGATTATGAGTAAATATCAGTTGGGAAATGAGTTCTCTAAACGAGATATTGATGATGTCGTAGCATTTTTAAAGAGTTTAGAAGGGGAGATTGTAGAGTATTAACTCTGTGGGAGTGTTCGATTCTATCGAACACTTTACTCGAATTGTTATGAAGGCATTCCCCCACCCAATTTCTCTTTGACATGCTCATCTGCCATAGAGATGTTCCACGCAGGTTCCCATACCACTTCTACCTCTACATCGCCCACACCGTCTAGCTTTTCAACAGCTTCTTTTACCCATTGTTTTATCATTTGGTGTAAAGGACAACCTTGAGTTGACAAGGTCATGATAACCTGTACATTACAAGACTCATCGACGATAGCATCGTAAATAAGCCCCATCTCTACAAGGTTAAAACCTACTTCTGGATCGATAACCGTGCTAATGGCTTCAAAAGCACTCTCTTTTGTGATAGTACACATTTTTTTTCCTTTGATGTTTTTTGTGCGATAGCAATCGCCCTCTACTTGCCGTATCCCAACATTTTAGACATTGATAGATATAGAAATACTGCTCCGACGATTAATAGTGAAGCACCTACTTTAAATAGGTAATCAGACTCTACTAACAATCCAATTCCTCCTAAAATAGTACCAATTGAGCTGTGCCAAAACATCATGTTTGCTTGCTCTTTTGGGTACATCTCATGAAGCATTGGTACAGGCTCTTTTCCCACTAGTGGAGAGAATCGTTCAAACCATACTAAAAATGGTACGATTTTATAGAGGTGTCCATTGATAAGAAATCCTATAAATCCAACCATGAAAAACCATAGTGAGCTATGTAACCAAACTTCATCTGCCTTTGGAAGAAAGGATAAAACAGCTAAAATAAGTGAAGCAATAAGCGAGCTAAATCCAAATATCATTGACTTTGCCCAAACGTCCATCTCTTTTCTAACAGTTAATTTATAGATAATATAGATTTGGTAAATATATAATCCTATACCTATAAGTGTAAAAATATAGCCTATCCACTCTATTGATTTTATTTCAAAAACAGCAGAGATAAATACTGTTCCTACACCTGTAGCTACAAAATTGAATCCACGTTTAATAGGTGTTTCATCAAATCCATGAGCCAGAGAGAACATAGGGATAAGTGTGAGCGAAAGCCCCATAATGGTTAGCAAAACAAAACCACCAAGAACAGCATAGACATGAGCTTTTAATATCGCATTAACATCTACACTTATTGCCCCACTTAAGCCAAGTGCAATAACAAAACCACTTAAAATTCCTAATAACAAAAAGCTATTACTGACAGCAATAGTTTTTACGGTCAATGTCTTTATCTCTGCTTTTTGTAACGTAGCAAAGGCTTCTATTGCAAAGATTATCATGGCAACCAAAACCAATAAGCCTCCATACGAGAGCAGAGCAGGGTTAAGCCAAAATCCAAGTACCATTCCTACTGCACCCACTCCAAGAAGAGGTAAAATAACATAGTACAAATCGACAATGGCATGACCTACTTCGAGTACTACAGGAATCAGTTGAGCCATTGCTCCAAAGATAACAACCATAACAAAACCAAGTAAAAAGAGGTGTATCCAGCCTGCTATTGCCATCTCTTGATAGATAAAGGTGGATGAAAATGAGAGTAGAGCTACCATCGCTAAAAGATAAAAACCGACCCCTATTTTGAAATAGGGAGCAATAAGTTTTAGAGGTGGTGCAAAATCTTTACCAATTGCTAACATGGTGTATCAACCACCACAAGTGTTTTTAGAAAGGTCAGCTTTTTCGCTCTCTCCTGCAATATAAGAGAAAACCAATTTTACATTACCATCTGCCAAATCTTCTTTGGTGTGGCTGTAGTTTTCGCCAATTTTACCAATAAGACCACCAGGGTGTTTGTGATTAATCATTACAAGTTTTTTATCTGAACTATCAATAAGTTTAAGTCCTGCCATTGCATTAACCATTGGGTCAGGAGGCCCACATTTTGAAGTATCAAACTCAAAGTATTGTGTATCTTCTATAGTATAGGTAACAAAGGGAACGGTTGCTCCCATTACCTCTAAAGCTTCTTTTGTTATATCCGACATATTATCTCCTAGTTATAAATTTTAATTATTATAGTTATAAGCGTTCATAAAACTATTGACTTTTATCAAGAAATTTCTATTTTTTCTACTTTTCCCAATAAAAATAGAAGAACCTTGGCATTAAACTCTGCTAATCTTTCCAATTCTTCACTGGGATGCTCTGTCATAGCCAAGGACTCTTTTTCTGAAATTTCATCCCAAGACTTTTTATAGTCTACTCCATAATCTTTTGGGTCAAACTTGTATTCTCTTCTCTCTTGGTTTTCAACAACGGTAATAGCACATTTTGAAAATATTTCAGGTGTTCCCTCGTTGCCTTTTATAATAATAAGTTTTTTGTATCGGTCTTGAAAGAGTGCTATATATTTCTCTACAAAAGGCTTGTGAAAAGCACCTATAATAGCTGTATCGCTTTGTGTAATATTGAGCAATTTTTCAATTGTATTAAAAGGGCTTCTCATTCCAAAGCGTTCTCGAACAACACTTAGATTATGAAGCTCTTTAAAATACTCTTTTCTGTCAAAGTAGTGAATGTTATTATCCAGTTTCATATTTTCACAGATATATTTTAGAGGTGTTCCCCCTTTTGCAGGTTGTAAAACATCGCCATGTAAAGAGAGTTGAACTCCATAAGGCTCTAGATATTTTGCCATTAATGGAAAAATATAAGGATTATTAACTTTTCCATCATAAGGGTAACCAAACTCAATAGAGTTAGAAATAGGGCAAGGTGTAATAAACTCATCAAATGCCTCGATAGCTCCTTTAAACTCAGGAATAGTCTCGCCTTTCATACGCCATCCCAACAGAAAAGCAGAAATCTGCTCTGGAATAACTTCGCCATCAAGCATGGCTTTCATTACTATCTTTAATTCATCTTGACTTAGGTCTCGGTTTCGTTTTTTGCCTGTACCAACGGCTTTTAAATAGGGTAAAAAATTCATGGTTTCATTATAGGTAAAAGTTTGGAGGAGATTGATGATGTGTATCAAATTTATTTATGGGTAAAAATACCCATAAATATAAGTGTTACTTAATTTTAAAATAAGAACTCTTCAAAACAGTAAAGCTACTAAGCTCTTTATGCTCTTCTAGTCCAAGTTTTTTAACAGCTTTTGGATTGACAATATAGAATCCTAATGTTGTCTCTATCTCATCGCCACTTTGGAGTTTTGTATCAAATAAAACTTCTCTTTTCTCATTGCCTTTAATCATATTGTCTTTGACAACTTGTGTTGCTAACCAAGGCATAGATGGTTTATTGTCTGTTCCGATTGCTTTTATAAAGGTTTCGGTTTTTAATGCCTCTTTTTTTCCATTACGTTTTAGAGTTGTTTTTAGTTGAACTACTCTTAATGGGTGTGTCAAAAGGTTATGTGGTGCTTTATTCTCAACTGTAATCGTAAATCCATTTTCTGATTTTTTGTAGCTCATATCAACATATTTTGCTAAGAGTTCTGGTGCATTTCTAACCCCTGCAAAACCGTGGAAGGCGTGTGTTTTACTCTCTCTAATGGTTGTTGCACTTCCTTGTACTTTTGGCATGTGACAACTAATACAGTTACTCTCTTTATCTTTTGCTCCTGCCATATCTGTTCGGCAGACATCAAAACCTTTTCCATTTTGTTTATGAGAGTGACAACCCATACAGACTTTACCCGTGTAGAAATTTTTGTTTCTGTAGTCAATATCATGATAAGGAGAGCCTGTTGTCTCTTTTATTAAACCTAACCATGAACTCTTCTCTTCGTAGACTATCTTTTTATCTTCCATTCCCTTTTCAGCAGAATAGAGGGTTTTATCTTTTGTCTCATAGATATTTTTATTGGCTTTTGTATGCTCTTCAATACCTGTAATGGTATGGCAGGAGATACATGTTATACCTTGATGTGTTTGATTCTCTTTCTTGGAATTTGGGGCATGACATTTGGCACATTTATAGTTACCTTTTGCTTTTGCAGGATGTTTGTCCCATATTGCTTTATGAACAACATCTTCTTTAATCGTAGATTTTTTATGAAACGATTGTTGAAACTCATTAGAGATAATAGGATGACAACTTTTACAAGTACTGACATCATTCGCTAAGAGTTGAACGCTAGAGACGGTAAAAAGTGTGAATAGGCTGATAAATAGACGCATTGGCATCTCCTTTTTTTAAATAAGATAAATATTATCCTACTTTCAGTGATATGAAATTGATATTTATCAAGATAAGTTAAAAATATAATTATTTTAACTTTAAATTATATTTGTATGAAATAAGTTATAGTTATATCTATATATAAAAATAAAAAAATCTTATAATTTGATTAAAGTCAAACTATCAGTGAGACAAATGGAATATTATATGAGTATTGAGTATTAGCTCAAAAAAGATTAAGGAGAACAGTATGACAAAAGCATTTAGCAAGCTCTCTTCACTTCTTTTAGGTACAACACTGGCTATAAGTATAGCAACGGCAAACAGTGGTGAACTTGAAAAGATTATGAAGAAGAGAGGCTTAACTGAAAACGATGTGATTCGTGCAGCTAAAACTTATCTACCAACAGGTGGACGTGACGAATTTATGGTATTTTCTTCGGGTGGACAGAGTGGACAGATTTTAGTTTACGGTGTACCATCTATGAAGATTTTAAAATACGTTGCTGTATTTACACCAGAGCCTTGGCAAGGGTATGGATTTGATGAAGATTCACTCAAAGTACTTAGACAAGGTAATGTAAGAGGACGTGAGTTAAATTGGGGAGATACACACCACCCAGCACTCTCTGAGCAAGATGGTAAATATGATGGTAAATGGTTAGCAATTAATGATAAAGCCAATCCAAGAATTGCGATTATTGACCTTGCAGACTTTGAGACAAAACAGATTGTAGTTAACCCTATATTTAAATCGGCTCATGGTGGGGCGTTCTTTACACAAAACTCAGACTATATTATAGAAGCGTGTCAATACGCTGCACCATTTGACAACAACTACCATCCAATCGAAGAGTACAAAGAGACTTATCGTGGTGGGGTTACTATGTGGAAATTTGACCATGCAAAAGGTCGTATTCAACAAGACAAATCATTTACAATTGAAATGCCTCCATACATGCAAGATTTAAGTGATGCAGGTAAAAATGCTTCTGACGGTTGGGCATTTACTAACTCATTTAACACAGAGATGTATACAGGTGGGATTGAAGTTGGAATGCCACCAAACGAAGCTGGTATGAGTAGAAATGATACTGACTTTTTACATGTTTACAACTGGAAAAAGTTAGCAGAGTTGGCAAAAGATGACAAAAATGTAAAAGTTGTTAATGGTATGAGAATCGTTCCTATGGACGTTGCTGTTAAAAATGACTGTTTCTTCTTGATTCCAGAGCCAAAATCTCCACATGGTGTTGATGTTTCTCCTGATGGAGAGTATATTACTGTTTGTGGTAAGCTAGATACTCATGCTTCTGTTTATAAATGGAGCAAAATCAAAAAGCTTATTGCCGATAAAAAATATGCAGGAAAAGACCCATATGGGATTCCAATTCTTGATATGAAATCAGCACTTCATGGACAAGTGGAGCTAGGACTTGGGCCTTTACATAACCAATACTCAAATGTAGATGGTGAGATATATACATCTCTATATGTTGATAGTCAAATTGTAAAGTGGAACTACAAAGATCTAAAAGTACTTGACAAAGAGAATGTACACTACAATGTAGGACACCTTTGTGGTATGGAGGGTAAATCTGCTGACCCACAA
>CAYPCV010000072.1:0-6763 GCA_964409295.1 uncultured Sulfurovum sp. | reverse complement strand
CTGAAGGTTACTACAAAGGACCAATTGATAGAGTATGGGGTTCTGCTTCTAGAGCTGCTACAAGAGCTTATCAAAAAGCTAAAGGTTTACCTGTTGCTGGTCTTTCTGTAGCTACTATGGAATCTTTAGGTCTTTATTAATAGTTTCTATTTTTTATCAGAAGAGAATTTTTATCTCTTCTGAAACTCTTTTTTAACTTTCATTCAACTTCTTTTAAACTTCAACTCAATATACTAGCTTTGAAAATATCAATAATACATTGATATAATTAATTTATTAAGAATTGAAAAAATTCTAAACAAAGGATATATATGGCTCTTTATGATAGAGATTATAACAACAACACTATAGACAGTGGTTATGCATATGAGGCAGAAGGTGCTTCTGTTGCATTTATGAAAAAAACCTATCAACTATTAGGTGCAAGTATGGTTTCATCTGCAATGGGTGCTTATCTTACAATGCCTTATGCAGCAACTATTCAACAATTTAAATGGTTTATTTTTGGATTCGTAATGTTAATGGTTTTCTTTGGCTTTAATGCTACAAGAAAAAACCCTACTTTACATATGATTGCACTTTTTGTATTTACATTTGCAATGGGTGTCATGCTTGTACCTCTATTAGCTATGGTTATTGGTCAAGGTAATGGTATGCTAATTGGTAATGCCTTTTTAATGACTTCAGTACTCTTTGGAGCATTAAGTCTTTTTGCTATTAACTCAAAAAGTGACTTTTCAAGCTGGGGTAAACCACTTATGGTGGTTATGATTGTAATTTTTATAGCATCATTGGTAAACATCTTTATATTAAAGAGTCCGATGATGCATGTAATTGTTACATCAGGTATTCTATTGCTCTTTTCACTGTTTACTATCTATGATACACAAAACATTGCAAATGGTGCGTATGACTCTCCTGTAGATGCTGCGGTATCACTATTTTTAGATTTCTTTAACATGTTTACAGCAATCTTACAACTATTAGGTCTTATGGGCGACGATTAACTCATAAAATCTTAGAAGAGTTCTCTTCTAAGATTTTACTGCTTTTACAAACATTACTTCAAATTCTAAATAATTCAATGGATATTCTTGCATCAATCGTTTCATACTTCGATAGCTTAACTGTCCTGTTCCACCACTAACTCCAGAACGTTTAATATATCGGAACATCTCTCTTACAGATGAAAAATTCAATCGATATTCTACAACCTCTAACTCATAACTATAATACTTATTTAAACTTTCAACAATAAATTCTTTAGAATAGATAGGAGATGTTATACCTGCTGTTTTATGCAAAGTTGCAAATGTTTTAGATGTAAAAAAAGCAAAATAGTAACGATTAGCTAAAGAAGAAATTGATTCTAAGACAATAGATAAATCCTCACTCCACTGTAAAGCAGAAGCCGAAATAAGAACATCAAATTCACTATTTTTATAAGCTAAAAAAGACTCTTTTTTATTAAAATCTGAACATATTTTTTCTACATTCAATGACGAGGGGTGCAGGTTTAGCATCTCTTTAGAAAAATCAAAGGCTATAAATTTATCTACCAAAATATTTTTTTTACTTAAATTATCATAGACAGCTCCTGACCCACAACCAATATCTAAAACTTTTTTGTATCTCTTTTTCTCTAACATAGAAGTCAACCGTGAAGCAACCTCTACTTGAATCATATTATGTTTCGTATATTCCTCTGCAAATCGGGAAAACTCTTTTACTATTTTCATTTATCTCAGTTTCAATTAATTTAGGGTATAATCCCCAAAATTATACCCAATTTGAAGTTTAGGTTTAACAAACAACTTCAATATTTAAAGAGGAAAAGAATGATTTCAACACTATTAGTTGTTCAAATTGCCTTAACTATCGCTATAGTTATTGCCATTTTATTACAAAAAAGTTCAAGCATGGGACTGGGTGCCTACAGTGGAAGTAACGAGTCAATGTTTGGAGCTAAAGGACCTGCAGGTTTTTTATCAAAAGCTACCTTTGCCTTAGCACTTCTTTTTATATTAAATACCTTAGCAATGGGTTATTTATACAATCAAGAGAAGACACACTCTGTAGCAGATACTATTGATGCGTCAAGCTCTGTACCTAGCATAAAAAAAGTTGAAACAGCTACTGCTACTCCAACAATCAAAGAAGATAACACTTCAAAATAACATACTGTAATGAGGTTCTTCCTCATTACTCTTTTTTTCTATACATAAAAATCTCACTTTTACAGTTCATATGGAACAAACGCTTTTACAAGTAAAAAAAGGGTAAAATTTCATTATTAAAAACATAAGGATTAACAGCATGTTAAATGAAATTTATGACCACACCAAAGAACAAATGGAAAAAAGTATTGACGCTTTAAAAAGAGACTTCTCCACTCTTAGAACAGGTAAAGTAACTACCAATATTGTAGACCATATTCGAGTTGATTACTACGGTACACCTACGGCACTAAACCAAGTAGGAAGTGTTATTGCAACCGATGCAACAACCATATCAATTACTCCTTGGGAAAAACCTATGTTACAAGCTATTGAAAAAGCTATTCAAGAAGCAAACATTGGTGTAAATCCAAATAATGATGGAGATTTTATTAAACTCTTTTTCCCTGCAATGACATCTGAACAACGTAAAGAGATTGTAAAACAAGCAAAAGCAATGTCTGAAAAAGCAAAAGTTGCAATTAGAAATATCCGTAAAGATGGAAATGACCAAGTTAAAGAGTTAGAAAAAGAGAAAGAGATTGGAGAGGATGATTCTAAAAGAGGGCAAGCAGAAATTCAAAAAATTACAAACAATGCTGTAGCTCAAATTGAATCTGTATTATCAGCTAAAGAAGCTGATATATTGAAGGTATAATTTTATGGATGTAGCAGAAATATACAAAGAGGCTGAAGCACTACTAGAAGGTCATTTTATTCTATCTAGTGGAAACCATTCAAACCGTTATTTACAAAGTGCAAAAGTTTTAGAAGACCCAAAAAGAGCAAAAGTTTTGGCAGATGCATTGGCTCAAATGATTCAAGAGAGTGGAATAGAAGTAGATACTGTTTGCGCCCCTGCTCTTGGTGGTATATTGGCAGGTTATGAGTTGGCTCGTTCAATGGATGTTCGTTCTATTTTTGTAGAACGAAAAGAGGGTGGAATGGAGCTTCGTCGTGGGTTTCAAGTAAAAAAAGGCGAAAAAATTCTTATCTGTGAAGACATTATTACCACAGGTGGTTCAGCAATGGAAGCAGCAAGTATTATAGAAAAGCTTGGTGCTAATGTTGTTGCTTTTGCTTCACTTGCAAACAGAGGTTTTTGTCAACGTAAGGGTTCAAAAACAGAGCCAAAATCGGAATGTAAACTCCCTTGTAATACACCATTTTTTGCATTAGATGACTTTACATTTGAGATGTATACACCTCAAGAGTGTCCTATGTGTAAAGAGAGTTCAATAGCTATTAAACCAGGTAGTCGTAATAATTAAAAATAAGAGAGCGTATAATTCATGCTCTCTTTCTTCTCTTTTTTTAGATATTCATCCACAGTTAATTTACAAAATACTACTATACTTTATCACTAAATTTAAAGGATTGTAAAATTATGAAAAAAATATTATTAAAACCTATCTTAGCATCAAGTATTGTTGCTCTTATGTTAGGAGGATGTGTTCAAGGTGGAATGCCAACCATTAAAAATGAAGATGGAACATCAAATCGTGCAGGAACAGGTGCTTTACTTGGTGGACTACTGGGTGCTGTTGTTGGTGGCTCTACAGCAAATCACTCTGGAAAACGTGTTGCTATTGGTGGTGCATTAGGTGCAGCTGTTGGTGCAGCAATTGGTTATAGTCTGGACCAACAAGCCCAAGAAGTAGCACAAACACTCAATACTGATGTAAATAACAATCCAAATGCAGAACAAAACGCTAACAATCAATTAGTTGTTTCAAATACCGATAAGTTTGTAAAGATTATGTTCCGTGACCCAATGATGTTTAGAACAAATGAGAGTGTTCCTACAGCATCAGCACAAGCTGAAATCAGACAGATGATTCCTGCTTTACAAAAACCTGCTTATGCAAATATGATTATCCAAACCGTTGGACATACAGACAATCGAGGAGGCTTTCAATACAATCAATCTCTCTCTGAAGCACGAGCTTCATCTGTAGGACAAACACTACAAAATGGAGGTATTTCAAACAGTCTTTTCTCTAAAGGTTGTTCCTACTCTAAACCAGTTGTTCCAAATACAAGTAGTGCAAACATGGCATTAAACAGAAGAGTAGAAATCTATCTTTATCCAAATCAAGCATCAGTTATTGACCCTTGTGTAAACTAGAAGTGAAAAGAACAGATTTAATGCTGTTCTTTTTTAGAGATATACCCATCTCTAAACTCCTTAATTGCTAGTTAAAATAATCTTACTGTATAATATCTATAAACAAATTAATAAAAAAATTTCAAGGAATAATCAATGATTTGGAATAAAGTTCTATCATGAAAACCCCCTACTTTCTAATGTACCAAACAAAATTAAATAAAAACCTAACTAAACTACAAGAGATAGAAAAGCAAAGTGGTGTAAAAATACTTCATACGATGAAGAGCTTTAATCAAGAATCTGTATTGCCTATAATTGCTTCAAAACTTTCAGGAATGAGCGTAGGAAATATAAATGAACTTACCATGGCTCAAAAAGCAGATGCTGAACATATTCATCTGTATGCTCCTGCATATAAAAAAGAGGAGTTGATAGAGATTATAGATAAAGTCTCGACACTCTCTTTTAACTCTCTGTCTCAATGGAAATCTTTACATAATTTGACAACAAAAGCATCTATGGGTTTACGGGTTAATCCTCGTCTTTATCTACCTATTCCTGACCACTGTAATCCCAATTTAGATTACTCTCGTTTGGGGGTTGAATACTTGGAATTTATTGAATTTTTTAATAATAATTTCACTCATTTTGACAACTTAGATGGTTTACATTTTCATGCTCTTTTTCAAAGTTCAGAAGTAGGAACAGCTCTTCTTATTGACCATATTTTAGAGCATTATAAAACGGTATTACCCCAATTAAAATGGATTAACTTAGGAGGGGGTCATCAATTCACATCAGATAACTTTTCTGTGAATAACTTTAATAAAGCTGTGAAAAACTTTCAAAATTTATACCCTAAGATTCAACTCTATTTTGAACCTGGGGAAGCCGTCACTAAGGGGTGTGGAGAGTTTATTTCAACCGTACTTGACATTATTCACATCGCAGGGGTTAATGTTGTAATATTGGACACCTCAACCGAGACACACCTGCTTGATGTTGCCATTGTTAATCAACGATTAAAAGTCAAAGGTACACAGAGTGAGTCTACTCCTTATTTTTATGAGCTTTCAGGAAATTCTTGTATTCAAGGAGACTTAATTGGAGAGTATTTCTTTCAAAAACCTTTATCTGTTGGAGATAAAGTTATTTTTGAAGATATGATGAGTTACAGTATGGTTAAAATGACAGAATTTAATGGTATTAAAAAAGCATCATTTATATTTCAATAATTGAGTCAATGTTGAGATTAAACTCTCTCGTGTACTCTCTTCTTGATTGAGCATTCCTTTACTCACAGCAAGTTGTAGAGTACTTGCCTGTTCAGCTAAGGTAGGAAGCCCTAAGTTTAATAATATTCCTTTTAAGCAGTGGAAATCATCAACCAATTTTTTATTATCTCGACCCTCTTTTTGAATACTATTAAGAGAATCATGAATACTGACCATAGCAATTTCAAAAAGATTTAATGATGTCTCTGTATCAAAATTAGACTCTAAATGGGTTAGTGCTTTTTCAATTAAATTTGATATATATTTTTCATTTTTACGAACAAACTTATGATTAATCAGTTTTAGAAGTTGATTTTCTATATCAACTTTCTCTAAAGGTTTCTCAATAAAAGCATCCATTCCTGCCTCTTGTGCTTCAAGCTTATCCTCTTTATAAACATTGGCACTCATACAAATAATAGGTATCTCTTTATCAAATTCGCGTATTTTTCGTGTTGCCTCTTGTCCATTCATTACAGGCATTCTCATATCCATAAAGATTGCATCGTAATGATTATTCTTAACCATTGCCAATGCAATTGCACCATTCAAAGCCGTATCACAGACAATACCAAAGAAATTATTTAACATTTCAGCTTCATAGATTCTATTAATCTCAACATCTTCAACAATTAAAATTTTTAATTTTGAATAGTCAATTTTAGAACTCTCTGATTGGGACTCTTTGCTATACGCATTTTCAATTTCTAAAATAAATTGTTGATAAGCAATCGGTTTAGAGATAACCTTATGAAAAAGATTCATGTCGATGAACGTATCATCATTCATCCATGCAAACAATTTAATTTTAGGGTTTAAAAGAGAAAACATCTTAGCGATATGAGGTGTGTTTTCCTTGCACACATCAGCATCAAAGATAACAATATCATGGTATTCTGCTTGTGCTAATAGGTTCATAAGAATTACAGAAAAATTCCCATCAACAACACCATAATGGTGAAAGCTATCCATCCCCATACTCTTTAACTCCATTGCAATAGAGTCAACAAATGAATCTTTAGGCGAACACATAAGAATATTTACACCTATTAATCCTTTACCTATCTCTTTTTTTATTGATTTTTCAACCACAATACGCAAAGAGAAAAGACTCCCTCCCCCCTCTAATGGCGTGTATCGAATATCGCCATCCATTAGATTTG
>CAYPCV010000071.1:0-14662 GCA_964409295.1 uncultured Sulfurovum sp. | reverse complement strand
TATGGTTGTTTTCAGGAGTGACATCAAAACTAATACACCCATCTTCGACCGTTTGATTCTCTTCGTTATTTTTGTCTCTTTTTTCTATTCCATTTACCCATTCTAGTTTGGTATATCTATCTTGTAGAATGCTCTGTTGGTCAAAACTTATGGTTGTAAATCTTTTTGAATTATTGTCTTCTGGAGTCGCTGAGAGTTGAGTTATTAGTAGCAGTGCAAATAGAGCTTTATGTTTCCATTTCATAATTTTTATCCTTTATATATTTAGGGTATAAATATCAATATAAAATAACATAAAAATTTATAATTTAAGATTATTTATTATAAATAAAAATAAGAAAAAATGATTTTTTACTACACTATAGATAGAAGTAAAGAGGGACACAACTCAAAAGAGTTGTGTTTGAAATAGATATTAAAGTACACCTAATCTTTTAAGAGTATCTATAGAGAGTCCAGATACAGTTAACCCTTTTTTAGTTTGGTATGCTTTAACAGAAGCTTTTGTAGCTTTGTCAAGAGTCCCTGTAACTGGTGTTTTAAATCCAGCTGTTGTTAAGGCTCTTTGAATTTTTGAAATAGTTTCAAATGTCATGCTTGATTTACAAAGAACAGGCATCCATTTAACTGATTGGTCGGAAATTTTAACTTGTTTTGTAACAGTTTTGTAGGTAGCAGGAATAACTGTTTTTTTAGTTTTTGCAGGAGTTAAAAGTTTTGTTACTTTTACTGTTTTGTAGCTAGCAGGAATTGTAATAGTTTTTGATGATGCAGGTGTTGCTACAACTTGTTTTGTAACGGTTCTTGTTACAGCAGGAATAACAACTTTACAAATAACAGCAGAAGTTCTTGACATGCCTTTCTTTTCCATCAATGAATCAGACCATACATATTTAGCATCAGATACTTTTGTTGTTTTTTCTAATGTTTTGTAAGTAGCAGGAATAGAAACTTTTTTTGTAGAAGCAGGAGCAGCTACTACATTAGTCGTTACTGTTTTATATACAGCAGGAATGGTTACTGTTTTTGTTGTTTCAGGTGTTACCACAACTTGTTTAGTAATTGTTTTGTATGTAGCAGGAATATCAACAAGACACATCATCTCTTCAACAGCACAATCTTTATCTGTACATTTAGTCTCTTTCCAAACTTTTGAAGCAGGTGCTGTTTGAACTCTTTCTGAAACAGTTTTATATACAGCAGGAACTTTTACAAGTTGAGTAGATGCAGGTGTTACTAAAATCTTCTTACTTCCTGTTTTAAAAGCAGCAGGTTGTGCAATAAGCTTTGTAGAAGCAGCTGTTGCTAAAACTTTTTCTGTTGTTGTTTTAAATTGAGGTGCCATATAAAATTCGTAATAACATGAACCTGCTTTTGCTGAAGTTAAATCAACTCCACCTGCTTTTGCTGAAGCTAAAATAGCAGATGAAGCAACTCTTGCTTCTGGGTGTAGACCATTTCTCCACTCAGAGTATGCAGGAGATACCGTTACAGTACGACTTTCGGTTTTATAAGTAGCAGGAATAGTTACAATCTTTGTACTTGCAGCTGTATCTAAAACTCTCTCTGTACCTGATTTATAGGTTGCAGGAATAATGGTTAAACGTGTGTCTGCTTGGCTTGCTAGCACTTTTTCAGTTACCGTTTTGTATTGCTCTGGAATAATAACTTTTCCATAACACATACCTGATTTTGCATTTGGTAATGAGAATGAACCATCACTTGTTTTTTGCACAGCTGTAGGAGCAGTTATACTTTTAGATGTTGCCGTAGTAGGCGTTGCTGATGTTGTTGTACATCCTGTAATTAATAGTGTAGCAGTGGTTACTGATAGAATCAGATTCGCTTTGATAATAGTCATGTAGTTTCCTTAATATTTTATGATAGACTTTTAATTATATCATAAATAAATTAATATTTTTTATCTTAAAAAAATATATAATAATATATATTAATGTATTTACTTTATATTGTTTTTATTATTCTACTCTACTTTACAGATATTTACGGTCTGCTATAATACGTTTATGAATAAACAAGTAGATATAGCCATTATAGGGGCAGGAGCAAGTGGATTGATGTTTGTAGCCCAATTAGATGGGTACAATAAGAATATAGTACTAATAGATAATAACGCTAAAGTAGGTTCTAAGATATTAATTTCAGGTGGTGGTAAGTGTAATGTTACGAATGGAAAAGTAAAACCTATTAACTACTTAGGAGAACAACGTTTTATCCGAAATATTATTAAACGATTTGACCAATATGATTTATTAAAATGGTTGGCTATACGGGGTTTAACGCCCATTGTTCGTACTAGGAACCAATACTTTTGTGAGAACTCTTCTACCGAGTTACTTGATATTCTTAAATCAGAAATTTCATCTAAAACATATCTTTTAAATACAAAAGTTCAAACTGTAAAAAAAAATAATACCAATTTTGAGATTTTTACAAGTAAGGGAACAGTAGTTGCCAAAAAAGTTATTGTTGCCTCAGGTGGACTTAGCTTTCCTAAAATTGGAGCAACAACTATTGGCTACGATATTGCAAAATCATTTGGACATACTGTTAATACTCTGTCAGCAGGACTGGTGGGATTTACCGTTCAACCCGAGCAGTTTTTCTTTAAAGAGTTGAGTGGTATCGCCATAGATGTAAAAATAACCATTGATAAAAAAGAGGTAGAGGGGGCGTTACTTTTTGCACATAAAGGAGTCTCTGGCCCTGCTGTTTTGGATGCATCACTCTATTGGAATAGGGGTAAAATAAGCATTGATTTTCTTCCTAATTTAAATTTAGAGAGTTTAAAATCTTCTAAAAAGAACATTAGTAAAATTTTAGCTCTACCCAACCGTGTGGCAAAGCGTTTTTTAGAAGCATTAAATGTAGAAGATAAACCAGCCAATAAATTAAGCCATCAAGAGTGGCAAAAGGTAGAAGAGCTAAAAAAGTACACGTTTGCTCCTGCTGGAACATTTGGTTATTCTAAAGCCGAAGTGACCAAGGGTGGGGTAGCAACCGATGAGATTGATGCCTCTTCGATGATGAGTAAAAAAGTAGATAATCTCTATTTTTTAGGCGAAGTATTAGACGTTACAGGCGAATTGGGTGGTTATAATTTTCAGTGGGCGTTCTCTACAGCATTTGTCTGTGCAAAAGGGTTAAAATGAGACAGTATATTTTATTGATAATAGTATCTATTCTATTGCTATCTGGTTGTACAAAACAGCCTAAAAAACCACTCTGTATTATTCATCCTACTTCAAAAGAGAGTAATATAACAGCAGTAGAAGATACTCCTAAAACTACAAAAGAGGATGAAGAGCTTAAGATTATTGATGATGGTGCAGGTGGAAGTAATGAAGTTGAAGATGAATATTGTATTGTTGATGTATTTACAGACAGTCTATTTTTAAATGGAGATAGAATGAAACTAATTAAAAATTTGGATGCTCAACCTTGGGAACGAAAGGTTCTTTTAAAGGCGTATAAAAATCATACAAAACTTTGGAATAGACGACAGAGAAAAGAGTTTCAAAGAATTTTAGAAGATGATAAATATCTCTCTCTTTGTGGAGATAGACGCTACTACGATAATTTACTGTTTACATTAGATGAACCACAAGTAGATATTTTGTATTCGGTACTTCTTTTAAAATACCTGAATAACCTCTCTCATGGTTGTAGAAAATGGGTTTCTCAAAAAGCAAGTAATGAGAATCGTCATAGAAATATTCCAAGTCTATATTTATTGGATATGATAGAAAAAGATGCCCTTGTAGAGCGTCTTTTTGTTCCTTTTATTCCTCGACAAAAATCCTTTCAAATTGCTATTAGAGAGTATAAACAGATAAAAGAGAACGATGAAAAATCACAAAAATTAAAAGATAAACGATTAGAGATAGAGCAGTTAAAAGAGAGAGAAGAGTATCCTTCTTATAAAAAATAAAAGAGAGAAATTATGGCACTAAAAGAGATAAATTATAAAAATCAGACATTTAAATTGAGTTATGAAATTATTAATCCAAGTAAAAAAGAGTCCCTTCTTATATTACATGGTTGGGGGAGTAATAAAGAGATAATGAAGCAGGCATTCTCTAAAGAGTTAAAAGATTACAAGCATATCTATTTAGATATGCCAGGTTTTGGTGCAAGTTCTAACGATATGATTTTAACTACTAAAGAGTATGCAGAGATTGTTAAACTTTTTTTAGAGATATTAAATGCAGAACCAAAAATAGTAATGGGTCACTCTTTTGGTGGAAAAGTAGCTACTCTATTAAATATCCCTTACTTAGTACTGCTCTCATCAGCAGGAGTTGTTACAGTTAAGCCTTGGTCAATAAAAGTAAAAATAGCCACTTTTAAACTTTTGAAACCTTTGGGATTTGGAAAAATACGAGAACTTTTTGTTGCTCCTGATGCTAAAAATATGAGTCATGAGATGTATGAAACTTTCAAAAATGTGGTCGATGAAGATTTTGAATCAGAGTTTGCAAAATCTCAAAGTAGAGCATTATGCTTTTGGGGTATTGACGACACAGCTACCCCTCTGTATACAGGAGAAAAGATAGCAAGTTTGATAGAAAATTCTAAATTTTATCCATTAGAAGGAGACCATTTCTTCTTTTTAAAGCATGCAAGCTTTATTGCTAATGAGATTAAAAATGACATAAATCAAAAAAGATTATAGTTTCTTAGATTATAATCCGATAATTATTTTTATATAAAGGGTCTAAATGACATTTGTACTAATTAAAACCATTCACTTGTTTTCTGCATTTATTTATGGAGGTTTTCTCATTACAGATAATCTATTTTTGAATAAAATGCCAAGAAACTTAAATGATGAAGAGCATAAAAAAGCACGAGAGTCCTTTATGATGTTTGTTCGTAAAGTTGTTCCCCCTTCACTAATTGTTGCTGTTCTTACAGGGCTTTATCTTATTAGTCAAGTATTTGGAACAATAGGCGAAGATGGATTAACCTCTTTTCAAATGATGTTATCACTCAAAGCATTCTTAGGGTTATGGTTAGGGCTTCGTGGTTTTATGCAGGTTTATTTAAAAATTCAGCCATTGGTATTTAAAGGGCATCAATTGCCATTTGCTTTTGTCTTGACAATTATATTTTTGTCACAGTTTATGCATATAGGCTAAGGAGTTGAAGCTATTCGTTTTGTAAAGAGAAAATAAAAGCCCTAAATCTTTGATGAAATAGAACCTACAAGTGCAAACATGTTAGAATGCTTCTCTTAAAAAAGATATAGGAAACACAAATATGGAACTGCTCAATATACTCTCTAACATTCTCTTTGTATTAGCTCTTGGCTTTTACTTTATGACCAACATGCAATGGTACTCGTATAAATTAAATCGGGTGCTTTTTCATCATACCAAAACGTGGTGGCATTTGGTCTATTTCTTAATCCCAATTTTTCTCTATTTTGCTGTAAGTCGCGAGACAAACTTTAGCATAGTAGTGGCTTTAATCTATATTGCTACGCTCTATATGTGGAGAAAAAAGCAAGATAAACCACTGGTTTTTACAGGACGTGTTAAACGATTCTTTGTTTCATTACTGTTTTTTACACTATTTTTAGTGATGATGAAATTTATTATTCAATTTGAAGTTTTAGTTGTAATCATTCCTTTGATGTTGGCATATTTTACCTCTTCTATGATAGAAGCGATGCTTTTTAGAGGGTTTGAGATGAAAGCAGAAAAGAGATTAGAATCTATGCCAAATATGGTGGTGGTTGGAGTCACTGCATCGTATGGAAAAACAAGTATTAAAAACTATATAGCTCATATTCTATCAGCTAAATATAATGTCTACGCAACACCTCGTTCGGTCAATACTTTTGGTGGTATTTTAAAAGACATTAATGATGACTTACCTTCAGATACCGAAGTATATGTGGTAGAGATGGGTGCAAGAGGCGAGGGGGACATTATGGAAATAACCAAATTTGTAAACCCTCATTTAGCGATAGTTGGAAAAATAGGCCCTGCACATATTGAGTATTTTGGAAGTTTAGAGAATATACGAAATACAAAAATGGAGATTTTATCATCAGAACGTCTTAAAGAGGCATGGGTTCATGATTCGGCAATGTTAAGCCCCATTTCTCATGTTCATACCTTTGGACGAGAACTTTCAGGAATCAAAGCAACGCTTGATGGTTTGGATTTTGAGATGGACAAAGAGCTGTATCATGCTAATATCTTAGGCTCATTTAATGCTATGAACTTGGGGCTTTCTATTAAAATTGCTAAAGCCTTGGATGTGGATGAAGAAGATATTAAAAAACAGCTCAATACCTTAGAACCCACACCTCATAGATTGCAACGTCTTGATGCAGGTGGAAAAGTTATTTTAGACGATTCATTTAACGGAAATATTGATGGAATGATGGAAGGCTTTAACCTCTCTTCAACCTATGCAGGTAGAAAAGTGCTTATTAGCCCTGGTTTGGTTGAGGTTGATGATGAATTTAATGTACAAGTAGCCCAACGAGCCAATGAAGTGTTTGATTTAGTTGTAGTGACAGGCGATTTAAATTATGAAATCTTTAAAGCCAATGTCGATGCAGATAAATTGGTAAAACTAGAGAGCAAAGATAAGATGCAAGAGATGCTTGTAGAGCATACAAAAGCAGGAGATTTGATTCTCTTTGCTAATGATGCACCAAGCTTTATTTAAGCAGTTTTTTGGAATCAATCAATTTTTTATCTTTAATGACTTTTAAATCTTTTTGATTTGGAAGTTCTTGAAGATGGGAGTTTTTAAGACGTTTTCCACGCCAGTAATAGCCTCCAATAACTCCCCCTGTAGCCGTCATAACCAACAGTCCTGCTGTAACCATCTGTGCCAAAACAAACAGTCCACCAATGGCTAGAACCCCAGCAAATGAAGCTCCTACTTTAAAATTGGCTTTTGCATGAGTTTTGGTCGCTTCATGGACAATCTCTTTTTGAGCCTCTTTCATAGTTTTAATTTTCTCTTTTTCAGCTTTTACTTTAATTTTCTCTTTCTCTTTTGCAAAATTGCCTTCTGCTTTATAGAGGGCATCTTTTTTATCATGAGCCGAGAGTGATGTAAACCAAAAAGCGATAACCAGAGCAATAAACAGTAATGGAATAGCAATTTGTGCAATGCTTTGTGTCGAGAGTTCATTTGGAGCTAAATAGACTAAAATTGCTGTAGTAATCTGAACTAAAATAATAGCAAATAGAAATTTTATGAGTTGCAAAATTTTTACCTTTTTTGAATTTGGTTATTTTATCAAGTTATTACTGTAAGCATAACGTTAAATTCCCTGTTTTCGAGGAAGAATGATAAGTAAAAGTAAACCTTTAAAATACTATTATTCTAACATGAAAAAATTTAAAAGAATAGTGTAAGTTAATGAATGTATAAAAAAATATCTGAAGCGTTAAAAAATCCCTCCTTTTATCAATTGCTCGGTATGGGCATGAACAAAATATTAAAGTTTTTTAGGCAACATATTACCTATCAAGCTGTATTGATTCTCTCTTTAATCTCTTTTAGTACGTCGTATTATGGGTTTATATCATTAGTCTCAGATGGGTTATTATTGACCAAAATACTCTTTTTTGCTGTTGTTGCTGTTATCCAACTAGCACTGGTATACTCTATCTCACAACTCTATATACAAGAGTTCTTTTCGAGACACGTTTTAAGGGCTTTTTTACTCTTAATTACCTATCTATTATCGCTTTTTATTAGTGTTCTTTTTAGTTTTAACTTTTACTATAAAATCTTTTCAGCCTCTGAATTTTCTCAGAGAAATGTAACACTTCAACTAGAAGGTGTTAAACATGGTTTAGAAGATGCTCAAAGTAGTTTTGATTCTGTTTATCTCTCTTTGAAAAAGTTAAGTGACTATTCGATGGTTCAATCTATCGAAGAGCGTACTTATGGGGGAACTTGTGATGAAACCAAAATTCCTACACCTGGACCTAGAAGTGCATTAAGAGAAGCCGAAAGTAAACTTTTTCAAAGCCATTTAAGCTCTTTTGAGGAGTTGAAGGTTAAGATTATTAGTGAGACGGCGATTATTAAAAAGATGCTTATTGATTTTAATCCTAAAAAAGATGATGTAGACAAGTTAGAAGAACAAGTGAATAGTAAAATTGCTCAAATCAATCGAATTTTTAGAGGAGGAGAGATTACCCTTCTTCCTAAAATTTTAGAAAAACACAATGGCTCTAAACGAATGCAAATGGAATCGTTGGGTAGAACCATTAGTTGTCCTGATAGTCAAATTAGTCTAAAAATCAATACTATTGGCGAAAATTTAAACGCCTTGAAAATGTTGAAAAAAGTAAGCTTTTTTGATGCTAATAATCAGCAACAGCTTATAGAGCGAACTATTAATGTACTCTTGGCAATTCTCCCTTTTACGAGTACACATATAGTAGCATTGGATAAAGTATCAAGTCCAACTGATGTAACACAGAGTGATATTAAAGCCATTGGACTTGGCTTTTTGGTCGATTTTTTCATCTTTTTCTTTACAATTTTAGCCAAAGAACCATATCGTGCCAGATTTTTTACCCATGAAAGTATTTTGCAGTATCTTCGATATGATGTACGACGTGTCTTAAAGCCTTTTGTTTTTGAGAGCCATTTTTCCTATCATCTTATTATCCCAAATCAGCGAAAGAACCATAAAATAGATGAAATATTAACCCGTTTTAAAATGGATAAGATGATTACATTAGTGGGAAATAATGTTGAGTATGATGAGCTATTATTTTTACACCAAAGTAAGCTGAAAAATTTTGACAAGTTTACATTTAAGGTCTATAAACTTGATAAACAAAAGTACAACACGCTTTTGGTATACATAGACGAGTTGCATTATAATGCTTGAGATATTTTGGAGTATTAAACTCAAATTAACAGCAATGTTAAAAGAGGTAAAGTGGAATGTTTCTATTCGACGATACGATGTCCAAAGTCTAAAGGAGTCTTTTTCATTAGTATCTCGTGTTGTTATGATACACTCTATTCTTATTGTTTCAGATATGGTAAAAGTTTTGAGTTTTATGAAAAATATGATAAGTCAAAAACTTATTTTTATACCATTGACAATCATGTTTTTACTTTTTGCTCTCTATTTATCCTTTATTAATGGTCAATCTAAAGGGCAATTTTTTAATGAGAAAATTTTTCCTAAGTTTTACTACGATACGGCTATTGAGATTCGTGATTCCAAAAATAGGTTTGCAGGAACAATGGCAGACCCTCAAAGTAGAGTCTCTAACCCTTCATTATTTATGGCAAAGACACCTTCTCTTTTTTGGTCACTGCTCCAAGAAAAATATGACCCTTATTTGGATTTTGATAGTAATGCAACATCATTTTATCAGGCACTTTTTGAAAATATAACCTACTATAATGGAGTAGATATTTCTGCTCCTTTAACAGAGAGTAAACGCTTGGTAAGCCATATAATTACAGAACAAAATTTAGATTTAAAATTAAAACCAACCTTGACCTTGACCCAACAACTTATTAATACGTTTATAAAAAAACACCCTTTTGATAAGCCTAGTAATAACATAGAGCGTTTAAAGTTGGCAAAAACATTTTTTCATGAACTTAAAGCTAATGATGGTGCAAATTTTAAAGCATGGTTACTAGCAGAAAAATATTTCTTTATTGTCGATAGAAAGGGATATGGTTTTAAAGATTGTGCCGAGATTTTTTTTGGAAAATCGGTTGATAATCTCTCTAAGGCACAAGAGGTTATTTTAGTAGCGATGTATGCCAAACCCTATCAGATGAATCAATCATTAAAAGAGCAGAAAAAAGCATGGGAGAGTATTAAAAAAGATGCCATAGAGGTAGTAAATAACTCAAAAATTATTAAAAACCATTATAAACTTGTCTCTAATATCAAAAAGATGAATTTTCCAAAACTTCCTTATTTCCCTGATTCACTTATGGAGGTTGTAGGGCAGATAACCTCAAAAAATCGAGAACAGTTTAGCTCTTTACCTACACGAAGTGATGCTCTGTTAAAAAGTTCAAAAGCAGTGCTTAGTCAAGAGTTAGATAAACTTTTCAAAGCCTACAGCATCTCTCCTAAAAGTAAATTAATCACTAAAATGACGATTAATTTTGAACTGAATGAAAACTTCTATTTTAATCACTATTTAGAAGCAAAGATAGAAGCTTTAAACTTATCTAATATGTGGGTTTCGGTAGTTAATGAAAAGGGAAATGTTATTCGTCTATATCAAAAAAATACTATTCATCAACGCCCACCAAAAATAGGTAATCTAGGTAAACTCTTTTCAGCTCTACTGTTTGCTGATAGAGGAGATAAATTTTATACAAAATATTGTAATAAAAAGAGAAAAACAGAGATACCCAATGAGCAAGGTTTAACAAAATGTAGCTCTAACTCATGGGTTGATGCCAGAAGACTTTTTGCCTCAGACAAGATGCTTCCTCTGTATGATGGATATATAAAATATAGAGAAAAAGATAGAAGAGGAGATAATATCTATTATGAACCTGTCTATATGAATAAGATTGAAGCTCTTTATCAAAACTTGGCATTAGTCTCTTTGGAAAACAATGAACCTAGAGTCGATTTAGGAGCAGGAAAATTAGAGATGACTCCTTTGGATGTGCAAACCTCTTTGCATAAAATTACCCAACTTCTTTACAATCCAAACCGTACTTTTTATGGTTTAAAACTGATAAAATCCTTTGAGTATCATGAGATTAATAAAAATACTATTGACCCAAAATCTAAATTTGTCTCTTTTGATTCCCCTGAACAGGTCTCTCCTGCTTTTCAAAACTTTTTTACCAAAGAGAAACGGCTAACTCTTCAAACTATTTTCAATGCACCCATTTATAAAAGTTACGGTTCACTACAGTGGTTAAAAAACTATATTAGTGTTAAATTTATTTTTGCACAAGAGAGTCATAAAAATGGTACACATTGGCTCGTTGGTGTCTTTAAAAAGTCCAATAAATACTACAGTTTTACCATCTATATAGAAGATAAAAATTTTGATACAAAAGAAGTAAAAAAATACATCAAAAAGATATTAGAATTAACCATGAAATCTATTAATAATGAAAGAAAGATGAAGTTTGAATATATGAAACAGGTTTTTAGGGATTGATTATTTTGATATAATTTCGGTATTAAACCTATAAAACCTACTCTATAATTTTTTAAGGATACCTATTGAGTTATACCATCGACACCCTAACCAAAAAAATTGGCTTTTTAACAGCCATTTTAGCCCTGATTTTAGCCCTATTAATCGGCTATGATGCGATGATGCGTTATCTCTTTTCGGAGGGTTCTATTGCTTTGCAAGAGATTGAGTGGCATCTTTTTGATATTGTTTTTCTTTTTGGGCTTTCGTATGCTCTTAAACATGATAAACATGTTCGTGTAGATATACTTTTTGTGAACTACTCAGCAAATACAAAAGCTGTGGTTCAGATACTCTCGATGCTCTTCTTACTTATCCCTTTTTCGCTCTTTTTCTTGAATGGTGCATTAGATATGACGGTTCAGAGCTTTATGCAAAACGAGGTCTCTTCTGACCCTGGGGGATTGGGGTATCGCTTTGTTATAAAAGGGGTTCTGTTTTTGGCATTTATATTGTTGGTGCTTCAAGCTATCTCTGAAATAATTAAAGCTTATGCTAAACTCAAAACAAAAAAGAGTCTGCTCTTAGCTTTAGGGGTAATTGCTCTTTTTATAGGCTTCTCTTCGTTAGATTTAGCTTTTTGGATTAACCCTTTATGGTTGATGTTCTCTTTGACACTCTTTTTACTCTTAGCAGGCTTTCAAGTAGCTTTTGTTTTTGCTGGGGTGGCGTTGTTTTTTGCTCTTATCTCTGATGAGTTGGGCTTAAATGTATTGGATATGTTGCCTTATCGTGTTTACGGAATTATGGGAAATACCACGCTGATGTCTGTACCACTCTTTATTTTGATGGGATTAATATTAGAAAAATCTAAAGTAGCAGAAGATTTATTGCTCTCTATGGGAAAACTCTTTGGAGGGATTCGTGGTGGTTTAGCTATTTCTGTGGTAGTGGTTGGTGCAATTCTTGCAGCGAGTACGGGAATTGTTGGGGCTTCAGTAGTTATGATGAGTCTAATTGCCTTGCCTTTGATGCTCAAACACAACTATTCGCCAGAATTGGCAACAGGGGCAATTGCAAGTTCAGGGACACTTGGACAGATTATTCCTCCTTCTATTGTATTGATTGTTTTGGGCGACCAGATGCACCTAAGCGTGGGCGATTTGTTTAAAGCTTCTGTTGTTCCTGGTTTATTGCTGATTGGGCTTTATATTTTATACATTTTGATTTATGCCTATTTTAACAAAGAGGTTGCACCTGCCATTCCTAATGATGAGAAGTATTCTAAAATTCTAAAAGAGGCACTCAAAGTAATTACTCCACCACTGTTGTTGATTATTGCTGTTTTGGGGTCTATTTTTGCAGGGATTGCATCGCCTACTGAATCGGCTGCTATTGGGGTTCTTGGGGCGTTATTGTTGGCTCTATTTAAACAACGCTTCTCTTTTGAGCTTTTACGTTATGCCTCGTTGGAGTCGGTAAAGTTGACCTCTATGATATTTATGATTTTAATTGGAGCAACGGCTTTTTCTTTGGTCTTCAATGAGCTTGGTGGCGATGTGATGGCAATGGAATTTTTTAGAGAAGAGGTAGGGGAGAAGTGGACGTTTATCTTAATTTCAATGTTGGTTATTTTTTTACTTGGGTTTTTTATAGACTTTATTGAAATAGCCTTTGTTGTTGTGCCTATTCTTGTACCTATTGCTCATGCTTTTGGAATAGACCCCGTTTGGTTTGCTATCTTGATAGCTCTCAATTTACAGGCCTCTTTTCTGACTCCACCCTTTGGATTTGCACTTTTTTACCTAAAAGGTTCAGCAGGAGACTTGGTAACAACGGGTCAGATTTATAAAGGGGTTCTTCCTTTTATTGTTTTACAGCTAGTGGCACTCTTAATTATAGTATTATTTCCTAATTTGATATATTTACTAGGATAGAGCATGGATGAAAATAGAATAGACTTCACATTAAAACCAGATACCATTGAGAATCTAAAGGCATTTGCAGAGTTACTTAAAAAAGATGTAAGTTGGGTTTTGGAAGAGGCGTTAACAGAATATTTTTCTACGGTACAAAAACAACTGCTAGAGAAAAACCTAGCAGATGAGAATGCTATGACAAATTTGGACTATGATGAGTTTTGGGATGGAGTGGATATTTAAGAGCTTACTTCTTCTTTTTTCGGCTCTTCTTTCTTTTTAGTTTTCTCTTGGTACTGTTTCATTGAGCCGATGAGTTTTGCACCCTCTGCTATTGTTAGTCTGTTTAGTGTTACTTTACCATGAACATAGCCCGTAGACTCTATCTCTAATAGCTCTGAAACAATAATCTCTCCTTCTACTTCCCCTGTAATCTTTAGATTTTTGACAACGGTTTTATTGGATACCGAACCGTTATGCATAACTTCCAATGAATCACAGTTAATACTTCCTGTGAGTTTCCCATTGATAACTACATTTTTTGCTGTGATAATACCATTTACTATACCATCTTCGCCAATGACAACAGAATCAACAGAGATATTACCATGCAGAATACCTTCTACTTGTACGGCTCCCTTTCCTTTGAAGTCTCCTGTTACCTCCATCTCTTTTGATATAAAAGTCGGAGAGTTAGAAGGGGTTTTTTGTGAATTGTTTTTATTGTCTGAGAATAATGCCATAAAGACTCCTTTAAATATTAGGCTTCTTGCAAAATTTTATAAATCATGGCTCTCTAAGAGAGTTTTGCACGAAGTCTTATAGCTAATCATAGCAAAAAAAATATCTTAAAGAGTTATTTGTTACTCATTTTTAATGAGAATATAGAAAAATTATAAAAGAGTAAAAAAAATCACTATTAACTGTTTGTGTTCATTGATATTGTTTTATATTTAAAATTAATTTTAAATATAAATACTAACTTGAAAAAGATATTTTTTTTATAGTACTGTTTCGCTAGAATAAAACAGTACGGATTAAAATACTAACTAAAATTAAAATAAGGCTTACTAATGACAAACACTATAGAAATTCTTCAAACTGAAATTCCAAACTATTGTGGACTGACAAAATCAGAAAAAAATTTTGGACTCTCTCACTTAACTGAATGGGTTTCTGAAAATGGTTCTTTAGATACATTAATTGCTAAATTTTCAGAAAAATCTTTAGATATTAAACCTTTTTTACATCAAATAGAACTTTTGAAATAAAATAGCTCAAAGCGAATAGTATAGAGGATGTAGACTATTCGTTTTAAAAAATGTTTATGCTTAAGATAAAAGCATCTCTCCCTTAATTATTCCTCTTGAGACGTATAGAGATAGATAAGTTGAATGAGTTGACTCTGGATGAGGGACACTTAATTGTAACAGGTAGAAGTAGCGATATAAAGTTAGTGATGGATTATCAAATCGTAGTGTAAAACCACCTCTTTCAAGTGGTGGATATAAGCTACATTCGCAAAGCGAATATTAATCAGGTGTTTTTTGCTGTTCAATATATTGTTTCACTATTTCAAGTGGA
>CAYPCV010000070.1:0-4814 GCA_964409295.1 uncultured Sulfurovum sp. | reverse complement strand
ATAATTTTTGAGAGATTGAAAGATAACTACTATGGAGAGGCTTTGAGAATAGAGCAGGAGAGAATACCTTATCTTGAACTATTTGTTTAATATTAAAATTCATTTATCAAAATAGACTATGAACTAAGTTGTTTTTTCTCTAGTAATAGCTTATGTAACTCCTCTAAACTTAGAGATATTTTATCTGTAAATTTTGAGTTGTTAAATGTACGTTGACGCTTTGCCAATTGTGCTGTGTGTGTAATAATTTTAGTTTTCATCTCAAATTTTGTGTATTGCCCATCAAGATAGCTTAGAACCTCTTTTATTCCTATTGAACGCATTGCATTTGGTTTACGGGTGTAGTTTTTTTCTAAATAGAACACTTCGTCAATGAGTCCTGCTTTTAACATTTGTGAGGTACGCCGAGTGATACGCTTTCTAAGAACCTCTCTTTCGACGGCAATTTCGTAGATAGGTAATTTTTCGCTGATAACTGACTTTGGAGGATTAGCTTTAAAATACTCACTAGGAGTCATCTCTGTCTGAAAATATAAATTTAACATTTTTTCTAAGCGATAACGGTCATGAATGGTTATGGATTGAAGGTACTCTTTGTCAATAGAGTAGAGAAATTTATGAGACTCTTCCACATTTTGTAGTAAATCATTACTTTTCTGTTTTGCTTGTTCTGAAATGCTAGGGAGTTCAGAAATACCGTGCAGAAGAATATTCAGATAAAAGCTTGTGCCACCCACAATAATGAGATTTTTTTCCTCTTTTAACGCTTCTGCTTTAGCTGAATTGTAGAGTTTAATAAAAGTCGTTACATCAAAAGGTTCATTGGGGAAAATGACATCAATACCAAAATGTTTAACTCCTTGACGCTCTTCAATTGAAGGTTTTGCTGAAGCGATATTAATCTCTTTATAAATAGCTAATGAGTCTAATGATAAAATATGTGCATTGTTTTGTTCGGCTAATTCGATAGCCAAAGAGCTTTTTCCTGAAGCTGTCGGCCCAATTAATGCTATTTGTTGAAAATCACTCATTCTTTTCCTATAAAAATATAATTGTTCTAAATGTAGAACAGAATTCTAACATACAATTGTGTACTAATTATGTAAAAAAATAAAAGAATATTTTTAAAAATATTATTAAATAATATATAATGAAAATAGTTTAAAAATGTTACTAAAAATCACAATCTCTATAAACAACTACTTATTAGTAATAGGGTAAAATACCTCTTTTTTAGAAAGGAAATTAATGTTATTTGATAAGAACAACCGTTTTAATTTGGCAAATTTAATCACTTTTGGAAATATTGCTGCTGGATTGATTGCTATACATTTTATTGTTCATGGGGACTACTTTACAGCCATTATTTTGGCGTGGATTGGTGGAGCTTTGGATATTGCAGATGGAAAAGTTGCACGAAAATATAATCTCTCTACCGAGTTTGGTATTCAAGTTGACTCTTATGCCGACTTTATCTCATTTGTAGTTATGCCTTCATTTCTTTTGTATTACGCCATGACCGAGCATGGAACAGGGCTTGAACAGATAGTTATTGGTTTGGTCTTTATTGTCTATATTGTTTCAGGGCTTAGACGATTGATTGAGTTTAATATGAAATCAGAAGAGGGCGAAGTGGCAAAGTTTTTTGAAGGTGTTCCTACTCCATTAGGGGCAATTTTACTGTGGGTACTATATTTGATTTTCTCTTATGATGTTATTGCTAATCCATGGATTATCTCTGTTTTTGTGGCTGTTATTGCTTGGTCACTTAATAGTAAATTAAAAATTCCTCATCCATAAATTATGAACAGTATCAAAACAAAATTAGCCAATCTCTCTGAGATGGTTATGTTTAAACACTCTATTTTCTCATTACCATTTATTTTTATTGCCATGTTGGTTGCTTCTGATGGTTGGTTTGGATGGAAACTTCTCTTTTTAGGAACATTAGCTGCTGTATCGGCTAGAAACTTTGCCATGGGCGTGAACCGTTATCTTGATAGAGATATTGATGTTTTAAACCCTAGAACCAAAGATAGACCCTCGGTTGATGGACGGGTAAGCAATTTAACAATGCAAATTTTTATTATTGTCAATGCATTTATTTTTATTGCTGTTGCCTATTTTATTAACCCCTTGGCATTTAAACTCTCTTTTCCTATTTTAGCTATTCTTGGAGCATATACATTGTTTAAGCGTTTCTCCTCAATGGCACACCTTATTTTAGGTTTGACTTTAGGTTTAGCACCAATTGCAGGAGTGGTTGCTGTCTCTGGAGAAATTACCATTTGGTCGCTCTATCTTGCAGGGGGAGTTCTTTTTTGGGTTGCAGGTTTTGATTTGCTCTATTCGCTTCAAGATATTGAGTTTGACAAAGAGCATGGACTGCACTCTATCCCCTCACAATTTGGTGCAAAAAATACCATGCTTATTGCAAAAGTGTTCCATTTTACAACCATTATGTTGTGGCTAATCTTCATTCAAAGTGCTAATCTAGGGTTATTTGCGACTCTTGCAGTGCTTTTAAGTGCTGTTATGCTAACCTACGAACATTATTTAGTTAATAAAGATTTCACAAAAATAGATAAAGCATTTTTCACAGTAAATGGATACTTGGGAATTATGTTTTTCATATTAATAATTTTGGAGGTAATGTAGATGGAATCCAATGAGTTACAAGTTATTTTTTCGCTATTCTCATTTGTGGCAGTAATAGGAATTATATTTTATATTTTAATTGCAAAAACAAAAATAGAAAATTTAGAAGAAAATATGGAAATTTTAGACCATAAATTAACATCGTTACAGGATTATATTTATGAGTTAGAAGAGCGAGTTGACACTAATAAAACACCTGAACAGGATGAGTTAAAAAAGAGAATCATCGAGATGTATGAAGACGGAAAAGATGTTCTTTTGATTGAAAACACTCTTGATGTCCCTCGTGCCAAGATAGAAATGGTGTTAAAATTCTATAAGTTACAAACAGAAAGATAAAATTTTATCTTTCCTCTTGATATTACAGCATAAATAAGCTATAATTTCAGCCTTTCAACATTGTTGCACTCATAGCTCAGCTGGATAGAGCATCGGTTTGCGGTACCGAAGGTCTCAGGTTCGAATCCTGATGGGTGTACCATTTTCTATAACTCTTCATTAAAAATCACAATACTTTTTAGTTTTGCCCCTTCATCCAAACAAGATATTTCATGTTTTTTAGGAGATAGATATTGATAAATAGGTGTACCTGATACTCCTATAATTGGAGTATTATTGTCTATTAACCAATAAATTGTACTGTTCTGTTCAAAAGAGTAACAGTTCAGCATGGTCTTTTTCATTTCGTTGGGTAGTAATTTATTGTGAATATAGGTTTTATTATGAACGGGGTTAGTAATAAGAGGCTTGTACTCTTTCCACTCTTGGTAACATTTATGTTTTGAGAGTTCTTTTATAGAACGAATGGTCTGTTGCTTTAATATATATGACAAAACCTCAGCACGCATACTAGAACAGCTATTTTGTAGTATTATATCTTCTATTAGCTCATCTTGAATACTCTTTTTACACTTATTAATTTGTATTGCATCTTGGCATATTCTTTTATTTATAATACCTTTTGGTTTAGAAAACCAAGATGCTTTTTTTAGCTCTTTAAATATTTTAAACATCGTGGGCGAGGCAACGCGTAATCCTGTTGGATAAACGCCTTGATAGGCTTTAGAGGCTTTTCCTGAAAAATTTCCATACCATACAGCAACCGTATATTTAGGGGTATACCCAATTGTTAGCATATCTTTTGAATGAGCAGATGTTCCTGTTTTGAATGCTATCTTTTTGACATCTTTCATATGTTCCCATGAGGAAGAGAATGAAAGTCTGGGTGCATCTGCTAAAATATTAGAGACAAGATAGCTTGATTCGGCTTTTAAAATTTGGCTTTTTTTATAGTTAATATTTTTTATAAAAGAGGCTTGTTGGTATATTCCTTTGTTTGCTAACATGGCAAAAAGTTGAGCATTTTCTATAAGCGAAAGTCCAAATCCCCCAAGCGTCAAGGATGACCCATAATAGGATTTTTTATGGATGAGTGATGAGATGTTAGCCTGTTTTAAAAGAGAATAGAGGCTTTTCTCTTTTAATAATCTGTCCAACTCAACAGCAGGAATATTTAATGAAAGTTGCAAGGCTTCGCTGGCTGTTATCTCTCCTAAATACTCTTTTGAATAGTTTTTTGGTTTGTACCCTTCGATAAATAGTGGCACATCATAAAGTTTTTTTAGAGGGGTAATTAATCCCTCTTCCAGTGCTTTAGCATAAATCAAAGGTTTAAGGGTTGAACCAGGGGAGTGCAGGGCGAGCAGTCCATTGTTTTGACCACCATGAAGATTATCATAAAAATTATTTGAACCCACATAGGATACAATCTCCATGCTTTGGTTCTCTATAACAATCGCTGAGGCGTTATAAACTTTAAATTTTTTAACATTGTGTATATCTGATTTTAAAATTTTCTCTACCTTGTTTTGTAGAACTGCATCAATTGTTGTATGAACTTCCCCCTCTTGTGTGATTTGGGCTGAGAGATGAGGAACTTGATGGGGTAGAGCTTGAATATTTACGGTAATTTTCTCTTCTAACGCTTGTTGATAGTTAATATGCGTTAAAAGTCCTAGGTCAAGAAGTCGTTTAATTAGTCTGTTTTTTATTTTATTAATATCTCGTAATTTTTTTGGTCGGTTTGCATTGGGATTTTTTGGAATAGCACTTAGATATGCTATTTGGGAAAGAGAGAGAGAAGAGGGGGGAATATT
>CAYPCV010000069.1:0-6270 GCA_964409295.1 uncultured Sulfurovum sp. | reverse complement strand
TAAAAAGTATCTCGTATAGTGGATACTCTATTTTATGTTTATCTACTCTAAAATCACTTACTTTTTTTTAATTTTATTTTCATTTTGATATTAGAGCTTTTTTTTCTTATACTCTGTTTAAATTCTCGTCGGATTTACCTACAAATTAATAATCGCGATTGAAGAAAAGGTACTATTTTTATATTTTTTAGCATTAAGATTTTCAATAAATGCTTCATTATCCTCTTTTTTATCAGGGTCAACATAGAGCAAGAGATGTACTTTCCCCTTAAGCATGTTGGAGTTCCATGCTGTTCCATCAACACAAGAGCCATTTTCTCCAAAAAGAGTTACTTCAGTAGGAGTCTCTCCTACATTAAGAGCAAATGCTACAACACTACTCAGTAAAATATTTATTATCATTTTTTTCATTTTAAATCCTTTATATAAATGATGAACCCATTGTAGAGTGTTTATATTAACGATATATGAATTTAAAAGTAAAATAGTTTTAAAAATATAATAATCATCATCTTTATTAAAAGATAATAATTATTATATAAGTAAAATTACTATATACTTCCAACATATTTAAATAACAAGGTATTATCATATGAAAAAAATTGTTTTATTCTCAACCATTATCGCTTTAAGTAGCTTCGCTTCGGCATCACTCTTAGAAGATGCTAAAAAAGTAGGTCTCACTCCTATTCCTAGTAATAAAGATGAATTGACTAAATTAATAGACAATCCTAAAAATCCTTTAAATAAGGCAAAAATAGAGTTAGGAAAGGCTCTATTTTTTGAACCAAGACTCTCAAAAAGCAACCTTATCTCATGTAATACTTGTCATAATCTTGCTACAGGTGGCGTGGATGGTGTTGGTGCAGCAATAGGTCATAAATGGACATCAAATCCTCATCATCTTAATTCTCCTACCGTTTATAATGCTGTTTTTATGGATAAACAGTTTTGGGATGGTCGTAATCCTGATTTAGAGACCCAAGCACAAGGACCAATGCAGGCTGAACCTGAAATGGCAATTAGTAAAGAGATGGCAGTAAAGCGAATTAGTTCAATGGCAGGCTATGAAGAGCAGTTCGCTAAAGCATTTGGAGAGAATAATATTACTTTTCAAAAGATTGCCGATGCCATTGGTGCATTTGAGCGAACATTAGTTACTCCTTCACGATTTGATACATTTTTACTTGGTAATACCAAAGGACTTTCAGACAAAGAGCAAGAGGGATTAAAAACTTTTATTACCAAAGGGTGTACAGCATGTCATACTGGTGTTGGTATTGGTGGAAGTATGCAAAAATTCCCACTTGTTAAGCCTTACAAATATGCAGATATAGGAGATTTTAAAGGGGATAAAAATGGAATGGTTAAGACCCCAACTCTTAGAAATATTACTCAAACAGCTCCCTATTTTCATAATGGAGCAGTATGGAGTTTAGAAGAGGCTGTTACAATTATGGGCGAAACACAGTTGGGAGTAACCTTAAGTGATAAAGAGACAAACTCTATTGTAACTTTTTTGAAATCATTAGATGGAGAGATGCCAAGTATCATTTATCCTAAACTTCCATCTGTTACAGCCAGTACTCCAAAGCCTGATTTAAACTAAAAGTTTTAAGAGAAGAGTAGGATTGAGTATATGTTTTGTAGGTGGAAATCACGGGTTATTTGCTTGATTTTATTTTCTCTTTTAACTCTTTTAATAAGAGTATGACTAACAATTGTATTAAATATTGAGTTAAACAGTTATAAACCTATTCTATTTAGAATTTTTGATAACATTGACAAAAATAGAACATATTAGTTTTTTAGAAAGATAAAAAACTTTTTTACATTATTTAACACAATTTTTTTGATAAACTGTAATTAATAAAAAGAGTTAAAGTTAAAAAAGGAAAAAGTATATGAAAAAGTTAATAAGTCTATTGGTTATGATGACTGTTTTTTCTGTTGCACAAGAGAGTAGAACTACGTTAGAAGGCACACTTTCTACAAAAGAACTAACTCTTTATACTGAACTGTTAAATAGTTGGTTGGGTACTGATACAAAAGTTGTTGTTGCTGAAGTAAATAGTAGTGTTGTTACTCTTCCCTCATTTTTAATGAGCCATATAGAAGATAAAAAGATAAAATCTTTAAAAGATAATAAACTTACGATAGAGCTTCCTAAAGCAAAACTTACTGTTGAAGTTGATAGCAGTTGTATTTCTAAACATGGTAAGAATATCTACAATGCAAAAGCAGGTGTTCGTTATACTTTTGAATCTGGTTTTGGACTAGAAACGGGATATAAAGTGATTCGTTTAAATGAAGATGAGATTGAAGATTTAAAGATAAAAAGCGATTCTTTGGGTCTTTATGGCAGATTGGTAATGGCGTTTTAAATGTTGAATAAGTTGCAAAAGAACGAATATTCTAGTTTTGGCGAGAGGTATCAAATCTTTAATACTAACGAAGAGAAGAGTCTATCTAGTGAAAATCAATCTCTTCATGAAATGGTACTTAAGTATAAGAGTGAGAATAGTGATTTAAAAAAAGAGATTGAAGCCTTAAGAAAAAAAGAGATAGAAGCGGTAAATGTAGATATGTTTTCTACAATTCTACAAAGAATCAATAGCCGTATGGATGATTTGTCGTATGAACCATTAGATAAAGATGATTTTGAGAGTATTTTTAACCAGTTAGATTATTTGGATACAAAATTGGATAAAATGGAAAAAAACTATGAAGTAAAAATTAACGAATTGAAAGCAAAGTTTGAATTTGTTAATAATAAAACAATCCAACAACTTTCAAAAAAGATAACATCTGTAAAACCTAATGACCCTGAAATAACGTTGCATTTTCAAGACACAGATTTAGAGAAAATAGAACACGCATTGAGCAACAAGAAAACAGAAATGTATAATTTTTATTCCCTAACCAGAGTTGTTGTTATTGGAGTGATTGGTATGGTTGGATTGTTGATGTATGAACCTTTTTGGAATATATATAAAGAGTTATTGGTATTTCTAGGATTGATGTAAACATAGGTAGGCTAACGTATGAGAGATGGATGGATTAACGAATCCATCCCATTATATAGCCATTAATCCACCAAAAAAGTAGAGCAGACCCTATTAATGTAATGCTCAAATATAAAAGCTTTTTGTCGCTTACTATCTCTATGAATCTACTGAATCCAACTTCTTTAATAGTCAAGATAAATAGTGTCCAACCACCAATACTTCCTGCTAATGCTAGACCCATTGCACCCATATATTGCATTAAAATTAATGAAAAAATAATATTAACACTCAATGCAATTGTTGCTATTTTAGCAGCTTTTGTATGGCGATGTGAAGCATAAAGAAACATTGAAAAAAGTTTTGCAAAGCCATAAGGTAGAAGTCCCACCATATACATAGATAAAACATTTGCTGTATCTTGTGTCATTTCAGGAGTAAATCTTCCATACTCAAAAAGAAGCCATACTATAGGCTCTGCAAATATTACGCCACCTAGTGCTGATATTCCAAGAAGAAATGCTAAGAGCCAAAATGCTTTTGCTAAATTACTATAGGCATCTTGTTCATCTCCTCGGCTTAGTGCTTTTGAGATAGACGGAAATAGAGCAGAGGCTGTGGCGATGGCGATAAGACCTAGTGGAAGTTGAAAGAGTAAATTTGCATAGAATAGATAAGAGATAGAGCCTGTAATTAGAAAAGAGGCTAAAAAGGTATCAAGATAAGATGCAAATTGAGGGGCTGAATTTCCCCAAACAGAGGGAACAAAGAGCTTTGTAAACTTTTTCTTCTCATGACTTATATCTTTTTTATTTCGGTATTTCCATCCGCCAATAAGTAGTCTTAATAGATTAAACTTTTTGAGAGCATAGATATGGGTTAGAACTTGTAGTAGACCCCCAATAAGTACTGAAAAACTCAAGGCATAGATAATGGTTTTTGGGTCATCGTGCATAAATAAAAAAAGAGCTGTAATCATAGATACATTTAGCAGAGCCGTTGACATGGCTGTAGTTATAAAATGTTCTCTATATTGCAGAAGTGTCCCCATAAATGTAACCATAAAGATAAAATCTAAATACCAAAAGTTAATGGCTGTAAATGGGGCTGTTTGGGATATTTTATCATTGCTCCAATCCCATACAAGAAGTTTTGTAATTATTTCAGGGAAAAAGCTTACAACCAAAGACATAGAGACAATAAAGAGCATAAAACGTATAAAGATGGCTGTGGCAAATATTCCTTTTTGCTTGGCATCAACAAAAGAGGGCATAAATGCTTGGGTAAATGCTCCTTCAGCAAAGATACGCCTAAACATATTTGCTAACTTAAAGGCTACAAAAAATATGTCGGAATATCCTGTTGCTCCAAGGGTCATGGCAAGAAGTGTATTACGACCTAAACCTGTAATACGAGAGAGTAGAATTCCGAAGCTGTTTGAGAAGATAGATTTTAGTTTGATGGTGGGTCTCCGTTTTGGAATATGGCGAGGCTAAAGCCGTCGATTCCGTATCTGCAATCTGCATTTTTGGAATCGGCGTGTTTACACCCGAACTATTGGGTGCAATTTTATCGTAATAGTTTAAAACTCAGAAGCCAAAACGGCTTCCATACCTTCACGGTTAAGCAGTCGTATAAAGTTGGTTGAGCCAGTCTTTCCTGTAGTTGCACCCATGGTAATAATAAATCTACTCTCCATTGTTGCGTACTCTTCTTCTAAAATTTTATGTACAAAATCGTAAATAAGTCGAGTAGGGTTAAGGACTTTATTCATCATAAATAGTGGATTAACTCCCCAAACTAGGCTAAGTCTTCGATGTGTTTTTAGGCTATGACTAATGGCATAGATACTCTGTTTTGGTCGATATTTAGAGAGCGTTTGAGCTGACATTCCTGACATGGTAAAAGCCACAAGAGCCTCTTTGTCCAGATTCTTTGCCAACTCTACAGCTGATTTAGAGACAGCATCGGCTGAGTTAACCGTTTTGCATGATTTGAAATAAGGGTAGTCACACTCTACATCTTTGATGGTATCGTGCAGAACTTGAACGGCTTCTAGTGGAAAGCTACCAATAGTGGTCTCATCACTTAGCATTACAGCATCTGTTCCATCATAAACAGCGTTGGCAATGTCGCTTACCTCTGCTCTAGTAGGGAAAGGATTGTCTTTCATACTTGTTAACATTTGAGTGGCTGTAATACAGGGTTTGTTCATCTCGTTAGCAATCGAGATAATCTTTTTTTGGATTCTTGGAAGTTTTGTCACTCCAAACTCTGCACCCAAATCTCCACGAGCAACCATAACACCATCAGAAAGAGTCAATATTTCATTCAAATTCTCTATCGCTTCGCCTGTTTCAATTTTGGCAACAATAAATGGGTCAAAATTATGTTGATGCATAATCCCTTTTGCTTTTAAAATATCTTGGGCATTTTGTACAAACGAGAGGGCTACAATATCAATATCGTTGTTTGCTCCAAAAGCTAAATCCTCTTCATCTTTTTGAGTGATAGCAGATATTTTAAGCTTTGTTTTTGGAAAGTTTACCCCTTTTTTCGAGGTCAGTTCGCCATCGTTAAGGAGTTTTAACTCCAGATAATTTCTACTTTTATTTGTAACTATCGTCTGTATTGTTCCATCAGCAAAAAAGACCTCTTCGCCAATATTAACCATATCTATAATACGGGGATAAGAGAGTTCTAAGCTTCTTGGGTCATTTGTATCTTTCTCTTTGGTTAGTTTGAGGGTTTCTCCTTTTTTGAGTAGAAGTACCCCTTCAATTTTCCCAATACGAACTTTTGGTCCTGAAATATCTTGAAGAATCGCAACCTCTTTTCTTAGCTCTTTAGAAGCATGACGAATGGTTCTAATGCTCTCTTTATGTGTTTCATGGTCGCCATGAGAAAAGTTGAGTCTAAAAACATTGACTCCTTTTATGATTAAGTTTTTTATCATCTCTAATGATGAAGTTGCAGGGCCTACGGTTATAACTATTTTGGTTTTACGCATAAAATAATATTCCTATATCTAATTTAATTTAAAAGTGAAATTATCCTCCTTTTTTGGTTAAGGAACACTTTTTAACATATAGAAAAGATTACAATTTTGAAAGATTATCTCTCTTTCTTAAAAATAGTTGCTATACTTCAGTTGTTGACAACTCCACCCCTTAAAAAGAGGTGGATTCTTCTGAACTCCGAACTAATGTTCAGATATTTAAGAAGCTCTCTCCATGTGTCCCACGGTATTTAGAATATTTAAAGA
>CAYPCV010000068.1:0-2833 GCA_964409295.1 uncultured Sulfurovum sp. | reverse complement strand
AAATAATAAAATAATGACATTAGAACAACTAGACAAACAGTATGGCTTGCAGACATATAACCGAAACTACACCAACTTTGTAAAAGGAGAGGGTTCAATTCTTTTTGCTGAAAATGGCGATGAGTACATCGACTTTGCTTCAGGTATTGCCGTCAATTCAGTGGGGCATAATAACCCAACATTGGTAAAATCTATTCAAGAACAAGTAGCGAAAATTATTCATATCTCAAACTTACAGATTATAGAGCCTCAAGCAAAATTAGCAGAGCAAATTTGTACATTAGCCAATTATGATGGAGCAATCTTTTTTGCAAACTCTGGGGCAGAAGCAAATGAGGGAGCTATAAAAATAGCTCGTAAATATGGAGAGACCAAATTTGATAAAAAACGTTATAAAGTAATTACTTTAGAACACTCTTTTCATGGACGAACCATAACCACGGTAAAAGCAACAGGGCAAGAGAGTTTTCATACCCCAAATTTTTCGCCGTATCCTGATGGATTTTCGTATGTTAATGGTTTAGAAGCTGTTTATGAAAATATAGACGATGAAACCGTAGCCGTGATGATTGAACTAGTTCAAGGCGAGGGTGGGGTACAACCTTTTGAAAAATCAGAGATTCAAAAGTTGGCAAATTTCTTAAAAGAGAAAGATGTTTTATTAATCGTTGATGAGGTTCAAACAGGAATTTATCGTACTGGTAAAATGTTGGCTTCAAATATGTATGAGATAGACCCAGACATAATTACTATGGCAAAAGGTCTTGGTGGTGGAGTTCCTATCGGTGCTGTAATGACTAAGCATAAAGATGTCTTGGTAGCAGGAGACCATGGGAGTACCTTTGGTGGAAACTACTTAAGTACTCGTGCAGGTTTGGCTGTATTAGAGGTCTTAAGCGAAATGGACAAGAGTGGAAAACTAACAGAAACATTGGCATATTTTACTGTTAAACTTAAAGAGATGGCAAGTAAATACTCAAACTTATTTAGCCAAGAGGTAGGTCTAGGGCTTATGCGAGGGCTTCGTGCAAAAGACAACGACACAATGAAAGCTGTGCTTGCTAAGTGTATGGAGAACAAATTAATTGTACTTCCTGCTGGAAAAAATACAGTACGTTTCTTGCCTGCATTGACCATTACACATGATGAGATTGACGAAGGGTTTAAGCGTTTTGAAGAAGCTGTTTCTTCTATCTAGTTTGTTACTTTCTGCTCTTGTAGCAGAGAGTGAACTTAGTGATATTCTTTCAGCTGACCATAGTCAACTCTTGGAGTATCAAAAAGAGAAAAATACCATACAAACTGAGCAGTTAGAAAAATCATGGATTAGTCCTGTTATTTTACAATACTCCAAAAACTACTCAACACAGTTTGGTGGGACAGTTAAAACAGGTCAATTTGTGGTATCGGTTGACCAACCTATTTTTAAATCTGGTGGAATTTGGTCAGCTATTAAATATGCAAAAGCATTAGGAGAAGCAAATGCTTTGGATATAGAGCTTCAAAAGCGTCAACTTATTTCACAAGCATTAACGATTCTCTATAATTTACAAAAATCAAAACTTCAATTAGAGAAAATACGCTTAACTATAGATAATGACAATTTGGATATTCAGATACAAAAAGAGAGCTACGAAGAGGGGCTGAGTAATCGAACACTCTATGACCAAGCTCTGCTAAAACGAAATCAAGACAATACCTCTAAATTGGAGTTAGAACTTACTCTTCTTAAATTAGAAAATGATTTTTCTCTGCTTTCTGATAAAAATCCTTCTTCAATTATACTTCCAAATTTTGGAATGATAAAAGAGAGTCGATATTTAGAGAGCCAACTAGAGCTACAGCGAGACACTATACGGATAGAAGAGAAAAAGTATAACCGATATATGATTTTGGCTAAATACTTACCTGAAGTTTCTGTAACAGGACGCTACACCAGTGAAGATTTAAACCCTCTTTTTGCTTCTCCAAACAGCAGTATAAAGCAAAACTATTTTAACTATGGATTCAAAGTGACTTTGCCTCTGAATATTAACTCTTTTGATGATATTCAGAACTCTAAAATAGAGTATTTAAACGCTAAAATAACCCTAGAAGAGCAACAAAAAAAGGTATCTAACAGTTTTAAATTAACCCAAAAACGTTTAGAGATTATCGATAAAAAGATAGCCCTATCCCAAGAAGATGCAGGACACTACTCTAGTATGTTAACGACAGCCCAAGACCTAGAAAAACTTGGAGACAGAACCTCTTTGGACACACAAATTGTCGCAAACAGTGTGCAAGTACGAGAACTTGACCAAGAAATCTATAAAGTAGACGCACAGTTAGAGCTTTTAGGGCTTTATATTAATGTGGCTGATGCCTTGTAGTTTATGTTATAATAGTTATAAAATAAAATTATAAGGACTCATTATGCTAAAAAAAATATTATTGTTAGTATTGATAACTCTATCTTCTATGGCGTATGATTTTGGAATGGTTGTTCAAACTTCTGTAGACAAAATTCCAAAAGGTAAGGTTTTGATGATAGAATTTGGGAAAACTGAATGTATTTGGTGTGAGCATATGGCACCTTATTTCAAAGATATAAAAGAGCAGTACCCAAAGACTCCTATCTATTATATCAATACCGATATAGATATAATGGGTGGAATTAATAACCATATTGAAGTGTTGCCTACAGCTATTTTTTGGGATGAAAATGGAAAAGAGATAGGACGACATGAAGGTTATCTTTTACCTGACCAAATTATGGAACTTCTTGAAAAATATGGGGTTCTTGTAAAATAACAAATCTGTAGGTTCGATTTTATCGAACGAATTATTTATA
>CAYPCV010000067.1:0-2974 GCA_964409295.1 uncultured Sulfurovum sp. | reverse complement strand
AGCAGGCACTAATCCCATGTTTCCTGCGATTGGTTCTATAATAATAGAGGAAACTCCATTTTCACTCTGCTCAAAACATGCTTTTACTGATTCAATATCATTGTAGGTTGCTAAAAGTGTATGTTTTGTTAAATCTGCTGGAACTCCAGGGCTAGATGGGCTTCCAAATGTTGCCATTCCTGAACCTGCTTGAACCAAAAGAGAGTCGGCATGACCGTGGTAACATCCTGTAAATTTAATAAAATCATCTCTTTTTGTGTAACCTCTTGCTAAACGAATAGCTGACATTACAGCCTCTGTTCCAGAGCTTACAAAACGTACTTTTTCAATACTCTCAAACATCTCAACAATTTCGGTTGCCAAATCGGTTTCACTAAGGGTTGGAGCTCCAAAACTAAGACCTTTTTTTACTGCTTCTATAACAGCTGATTCCACATCTTTATCAGCATGACCCAAAATAAGTGGCCCCCAGCTTTGAACAAAGTCGATGTATCTGTTTCCATCAAGGTCAATTAAGTGACCACCTTCGCCACGCTCTATAAACACAGGTGTCCCACCAACCGATGAGAATGCTCTTACAGGAGAGTCAACACCCCCAGGGATTACATTGTATGCCTCTTTAAATGCCTCTTCACTTCTGTTGTAACTCATGTAATTTTTTTCCTTTTTTGGTCTTGTTAACCAAAGATAAATTTTTTTTGATTATACTCTTTTTAAACTATTATCGTGGAATATTATGAGATTTTTTATCGCTTTTTTCATTTCATTGTTCATCTATACCTTACTTTTATGGCTATATCTAACAAAACTTTCAGAGATTAAGCCTTTGGAACAAAAAAAGAGTGAACATATTATAAAGATTGATATTAAAAATATACCTATAATAAAAGAGATAATAAAAGAGAAAGCAAAACCTCAATTTGTTGTTCCCAAAAAAAAGATTATTAAAAAAGAGATTATAAAAAAGAAGATTGTCCCCAAAAAGACTGTTAAAAAGAGAATAATTAAAAAAAAGAGAGTGGTTCAAAAAAAAGTTGTCAAAAAGAAGCCAAAAAAAGTAATTAAAACAAAGCATGTAAAAAAGAAAATAGTTATTAAATCAGAACCTGTTATAGACGATGCATTACTGATGCAACCCTTTGAAGTATTAGAACCTATAACTGAAGTTCAAAAAACGGTTGTAAAAAAAGAAACGGATAGCTTATCCTCTTTTTTAGGGACACCTTCTAGAGATGTAATCCAACATAGAAATTATCCAAATAGAAAGATAAAAAAACTGTATGGCTCTAATTTTCACTCTTTTACTCCTACACAAAAGAAGTTTATTGAAAAAAATTTAGATACCATTCAATCTATTACTCAAAGAGTATTAACCCAAAGAGGTTATCCCGAAGGGGCAGGTAGAACACAACAAGAGGGTACAAATGTTGTCTCGTTTAATCTTCATCCCAATGGTACTATCTCGGATTTACGATTAAAAACACGTATTGGGTACAGAGCTTTAGATGATAATACGCTCTCATTAATACGAACAGCTTATCGAGAATACCCTTATCCTAGCACTACAACACGAATTATTTTTTATGTGACCTATTCTATTTATGGGTATTAACTATTTCTGCATTTAAATTTGGTTATAATCCCAACAATTATACATAGAAGGAGACACAATGGGTAGAGCGTTTGAATACCGTAAAGCAGCAAAAATGAAGAGATGGGGGGCAATGTCTAAAATTTTCCCTAAACTAGGAAAGATTATTACCATGGCAGCCAAAGCAGGAGTTCCTGACCCTGATATGAATCCTAGACTTCGTACGGCTATTCTTACAGCAAAAGCTCAAAATATGCCTAAGCACAACATTGAAGCAGCGATTAAAAGAGCCTCAGGGAAAGATTCTATTGATATTCGTGAGATGCATTATGAAGCAAAAGGCCCTTATGGAACACAACTAATTATTGATTGTGCTACTGATAACGGAACACGAACAGTTGCCAACGTAAAAGCATCATTAGTTAGAAACAAGGCTGAAATGCTTACTTCTGGCTCTTTAAATTTTATGTTTACGCGTAAATCGGTTTTTACCTTTGATAAAACAGATGAAATGGATATTGAAGAGCTTGAATTAGAGCTTATTGATGCAGGTCTTGAAGAGATAGAAGAAGATGTTGAGCCACAAGAAGATGCTGATGATAAACAAATTGTTAGAATATTTGGAGCGTTTGAAGCCTTTGGAGATTTATCTAAAGCACTTGAAGAGATGAGTATCGAAGTGACTAAAGGGGAGCATCAATACATTGCCAATATGCCTATTGATTTAACTGATGAACAGATGGAAGAGTTGGATGTTCTAATTGATAAGCTTGAAGAAGATGAAGACGTTCAAGCTGTTTATACAAATATAAATTAAGAGTTGGTCGGAAAACCGACCTTACTCTTTCTCTTTGCATTGAGCTTCTACATAAAAACTTCCAAATGGAATCAGTGAAGCCACAAAAAATATAAATGCCTCTTTTTTAGAAAAAGGTACTTCATCTGTTGCAGTAATAAGCTGATAGACAAATCCTATAAACAGAACTCCATGAATCATTCCTGCTATTTTAGTTGCTATTGGAAAACCTGCCATGTATTTTAATGGCATCGCAACAAAAAGTAAAAAGAGATACGAAAATCCCTCTATTTTATTAATAAGTCGAAACTTTTTCAATTCGGACACATTTACTCCTATTTTTTACTAGGAGTATATCAAAAAAATATTAGTTTTCTCTTACACCCTAAATTTATCAACATTTAGCTAAAATTCCACCATTAATTATCAATAGGATAACACAGTATGACAAAATCACTTCTTATAGAAATTGGTGTAGAGGAACTTCCTGCTATACCACTACTTAAAATTGTAAAAAATATAGAAAAATCATGGAAAAATATTTTAGATGAGTATCGTTTGACTTCTGATTTTGAATTTATATACAC
>CAYPCV010000066.1:0-9643 GCA_964409295.1 uncultured Sulfurovum sp. | reverse complement strand
AAGAGTATTCTATTATTCGTCCTCTACTTCACTGTTCAAAAGATGAACTTTTAAACTATTTACATCTGAATAAGTACCCTTATTTTATAGATAAAAGTAATAGAGATGAGAAATACGAACGTAATCGTTTTAGGAAAAATTTTTCAGACAAACTTTTAGGCGAATATCAAGAGGGTATTAAACGAAGTTTTGATTATCTACGAGAAGATAAAAAAAATTTATTTACAGGATATAAAGAACTTTTTCACTATAAAGAGATGTATATTTTAAGCTATCAAGAGGATGCTCTCATAAGCCGTCTTGTGGATAAATATCTAAAGATACTGGGCTATCTTTTGTCAGGAAATCAACGTAAAGAGCTAAAAAAAGAGTCTTCTCTTGTCTTTGGGGGTCTTTGGGCAATAGAGATAAAAGAGAATAGAATATATATTGCACCATTCCTAAAAATAAATATGCCAAAAAAATTTAAAGAAGCGTGTAGAAAAAACAAAATACCTTCTAAAATTCGTGCCTATCTCTATAAAGAAGGTCTAGTGCCAAAAGAGATTCTAGAGTTCCTCTAAAATAAACTGAACCTCTATTACTTGATTTTTCTCTTCAAAGTTTAATTCACTATTTTTGACTTTGACTAGATAATGCAAAGAGAGGCTTTCGATAAAGGTATTAATTCTTTCTATCTCATTCTTTTCTACTTGAAGTGTTACAGCATACTGATGCTCGGCTTGAGGCTCAATACTAACATCAGAAAAAAGAGATTCAGTCTCTGTTTTAAACGCTTCTAAGTTAAACTTTTGGGCTTTATTTACAACATTATATTTACGATAGCTCTCTTCTAGTTCACTTTTTTTATTATCATAACGTTTAATATTTTGATAATAGTCAAGCATTTTAGGAACTACCCAAACAAATAGCAGTAGCAAAGAACCAATAAACAATAATTTTGGGACAAGCCCACCTGATTTTAAACTCATGGCTTATCTCCTCTATACTTTTGATTTAAATGAAAACTCTGTCATAAAATTTTCAAGTGGATTAATAGTAAATTTTCCATTAGGATAACGTTCTGTAAGGCTTTTTCGTAAAGGTTCAATTCCCCAAACAATGCCTTTTAATTTTATCTTTGAATTTGAGATTAATGCATTTTTCAGTTCTGCACTTTTTCCCATAGATAAAAAAACATCTTTCGAGGTCGTTGCAAGCAATGCATTATTTGTTTGTGCATAAATTTGAGATTCAAGTATCTCCATACTTTGTAGCTCTTTTTTACCCTCTAAGGTATAATATCCACCCATACCAACAACAAAAAGAAAAGGAACAAAAGCAAGTAGCGTGCTTCTTACACTTGACCCCGAAGACTCTTTATTCGAGAAGAGTAACTTTAACTTATCAAAAAAAGAGATGTCTGTTCGTATAGAAGAGGCATCTCCTGTAGAAGAGCTGTTTAATTTTAAATTTTCTAAATTATGTTTTGTATCACTATGTAGCGATACACCACTGCTCTTTTGTGAGCTATAATCATTGTGTAGGTCATTTGCAATCGAAGTATGCCCAGTAGATAAAGATGAGCGAATATAACTTGAAGAGGCTCTACTTTGTTCGCCAGCCATATGGTGTAAAAGGTTATGAATACTATTTTGTGTTGGCAAGATAGTCAAAGATAGCTCTTCTCTTAATACCTTTAATAGCTTTGGAGAATCATCCGTTAACAACATTTCAATATGGTCTGCAAATTTATATGAAATTTTATAATACGCTTTCATACTTTTATACACACGAATGGCAATCTGTTTTTCGCTAAGTCCCCGTGTACCAATAACCCAACTTTGATGAATTTTATCTTCTGTAGCAAACATCATATAGAGTTTACGATCAAAATAACCAATAAGCAGGGTTAATTTATTGTCCAATTTATGTTTATACTCTTGGTATAGAATGGTAAAAGGAGAGAAATAAAGTGTTGTAGGAGTATTTCCTATATCCATTTTATCTTGAACAACAAAATTATTATTAAAAATTTTTGCAGAGACTTTATTTTTATCTTCTTTATCTGTTACCGTTTGATTGGTAGCTAAAGAGATAGAGGCAATCTGCGTATGAGGATACTGAGATTGTAAAAGACGAATACGTTCAATAAACTTCTCTTTTTCACTCTCATGGAATTGTTCCATCTCTTTAGCAATAAAACCATCTTCCGTTTGAATTGCATGATTTAAAAAATAAAATTCTCTCTCTTTATAATGGGTAATGGTTACATATTGTCTGTTGGGCATATTATTCTCCTTCTATACTGTTGCTATTAAATTCATAAACTATCTAATCTATAATATTTATTTAATTTTTTATTTATCTATGACAAGTATATCAAATTTTTTATTTTTAACAGCTTATGTTATAAAATATTTTTTTACATGATATAAATATACTTTTTTAAGATATTTTATAATTTAATAAGCACAAAATTGAGTTTAATCAATTTAAACTTAAATTAAACTTTAGTATAAATCTTAAATTCTATTTAAGGGAAAACTTTTTCATTTGTATCTGTAAATAACGTTTTGCATGCTCTTTATCCATCCCTTGAACATCTAAAACTTGATGATAAATTTCTAGTGTAGTAAATGGTTTAGGAATAATAAATTTATCCCAACTTGGAACTTGCCAATAGGAGTGAGGTTGATAGTTTACAAGCATAAGTGGTAATTTTGCACGCAAAGCTAAAGCAACGGCTCCATCACTCATGCTGTAACGTGGACCTTTTGGTCCATCGGGAGTTATCATCAGAGAATATCCCTCTTTTAAGATTTTAATCGCAGAGATTAAAACCGATTTTGCTCCTCGTCGAGAAGAGCCTCGTATTGGGAGAATTTTGAGTATTTTTAATGTTCTTGCAATCAGTTCTCCATCATGATGTTGTGCAATTATGGCAGAGGTTAATTGTGTTTTACGCAATTTTCTATAGACTTGTGGAGCAATAAGCAGTTCAGAATGCCAAGTAATTGCCATACACTGCCCATCAATACGTTTATCAATAAAATGATACTTCTTACGGTAAGTGAACCATAAAAGACGCATAACAATATAGAGCATAGGAGGAATAAAAATAACTCCTAATTTTCTAAAGAATCTCTTACGCACAAACCCTTCCCTCTAATGCACCTCTTGAAGTTTTGATTACTTCTACTTCTATAATCTTACCAAGCAACTCTTCGCTACCCTCTACAAAAAAGAGTTTTCCATCATCACTTCGTCCAGAGATTCTTCCTCCTGCTTTAAGTTCATCAAAATAAACCCTATGTTTCGTACCCATTTGTGCATCCATAATTTCATCTAAAATTTCGGTATGTCGTGCTTGAAGTTTAGTTAAACGAGCACCTGATACCTCATTTGAAATCTGTGTATCAAATTCAGCAGCAGCAGTATGAGGTCGTGGAGAGTACTTAAAAGAGAAAAGCTGTTCAAAACGAACCTGTTCTAATACATCCATCGTCTCTTGGAAATCCTCTTCACTCTCTCCAGGGAAACCTACAATAATATCTGTAGAGATAGTTGCATTAGGACAGAGTTTACGAATCTTCTCACAACGATTAATAAACCACTCTTTTGAATACCCACGTCTCATGCTTTTTAGCAACGAGCTTGAACCACTCTGTAAAGGTACATGAATCTGTTTACACAATTTTGGATTAGAAGCGAACTCTTCTAAAAATTCGTCATCCATATGAAGAGGATGTGGAGATGTAAACCGAATACGTTCTAAGCCTTCTATTTTAGAGACCTTTTGAAGCAGTTCAGTAAAATTGCATTTTTCATCATTTGCTGTAAAATATTTTCCATAGTTATTGACATTTTGTCCTAATAACATAACCTCTTTAGCACCTGTTTTTACTGCTTTTTCTATCTCGTTTACAATAAGATTTGAAGGTATCGAAACCTCATCTCCACGTGTTGCAGGAACAATACAGTAGGTACATGATTTATCACAACCCATAGAGATATTGACCATAGATTTAAATCCATTGCTTCTATATTCTCCAAAAGCATAACTGCTGTCATCGTAGTTAATATCTATCTCAACAGCATGTCTCTTTTCCACAACTTGTGTAATTTTAGAGATGTTTCTAGCACCCAAGACAAAATCTACTACAGGAGCTCTTTTGATAATCTCTTTACCTAGATGTGAGGCTGTACAGCCTGTCACACCTATTTTGGCATCTTTTTTCTTAAATTTATTAAATACACCTATCTCTGAAAAAAGCTTTGAAACAGGCTTTTCTCGGACAGAACAGGTGTTTATAATAATTAAATCTGCTTCTTTTAACTCTTGAGTTAGTTCATAGGGTTCTTTACGATTCAACTCTGCTATCATATGCTCGCTATCACGAACATTCATCGCACAACCTAATGTTTCTATGTATAATTTTTTCATTCTATCTCTATTTTACGATATGAACCTCATAAAGATACTCATCATCATCAAGACCAAACTTAACTTCTCTCATGTAAACAGAATACTCTTTCTCTTCAAAGTGTTCAATTAAAGATTTTAACTCTTTATGTGAGTTCTCTTTATCAAAATAAAAAATAGATTTTTTTTCTAAGTCTTCTTCAATCTTTTCAATCTCAATAAGCTTGGGTTTAGCTGTTACAGATGCTCTTGCCAGTTTTAATTTCATTCATTATCCTTATGTATATACTCTATGATTAATTTAATCTTGTAATGTAATTTTGTTGTATTTTATTAAATAATTATACCGTATTAGTTTAAAGGTTAGTTTAGATATAATGCCACTCTTCATTCAACTGACAAAATCACGCTAAATTGTAACGCATAAGTTCATTTTTTGAAGACTTCAAAAAAATTGTATGATAAAGGATATACCTATGGAAAAAATTGTAGACATTATTGAAGCGATGGCACATGAAAAAAATATTTCATTAGAATCAGCTGTTGATGCTTTTAAAGAAGCACTTATAAAAACAGCAAAAAGATGTACCACCTATACTTCTCATTTTGAAGCAACTGTAGATATGGTAAGAAGAGACTACAGCGTAGAACAGATTGTAATTATTGCAAAAGATAACGACGAACGATTTGAGACAGAAGCCGATGCAGTTATCTCTTTAGAAGAGGCTCATGAGCTTTATGGTTCAGACTTAGAGCTTGGGGATGAGCTAAGAAGTCCATTTATACTCGAAGAGCATGGACGAACTGCATCGTTTAATCTTTTTAAAGAGTTACAGTATCATATTCAACGACGAGTAGAACAAGACCTATTTGAAAAATACCGAGAAAAAGTAGGTCAGGTAATGATTGGTACGGTAAACCGTGTTGATGAGCAAGAGAACACCTTTATTGAAATTGGCGAGCTCAAAGGTCTTTTAAGTCAGCGTAACCGTATTAAAGGCGAAAAGTTTAAACGGGGAGATACTGTTAAAGCTCTTTTACGTTATGTTAGTATTGACCCAGAAATGGGTATGTTTTTAGAGCTTACACGAACCTCTCCAAAATTTTTAGAGAAACTTATGGAAAAAGAGGTTCCTGAGATTGCAGATGAGTCGGTAATTATTGTTTCATCAGCAAGAATTCCAGGACAACGTGCAAAACTTGCTCTAAAAACAGATTTTCCAAACATCGACCCAATTGGTGCAGCCGTTGGTGTAAAAGGGGTAAGAATCAATGCTGTAAGTTCAGAGCTTGATGGCGAAAATATTGATTGTATTGACCACTCTCCGATTCCTGAAGTATTTATAACACGTTCTCTATCTCCTGCCATTGTACAAAGTGTAAAAATCACTTCAACCAAAGATAAAAAAGTGATGGTAAACATTACCTCAGACCAAAAAGCAAAAGCAATTGGAAAAAGTGGTATCAATATTCGTTTAGCTTCAATGTTAACAGGATACACCATTGAACTCAATGAGATAGAGGGTATAACCGACAAATCTAAAGATAACTTTGGAAATAATAATAATACAGAAATAGAGAAAACAACCAATACTGATGCATTGGCAGACCTATTTAAATAATATAAAAGAACATAAAGAAACAACTAAGTAGAAAAAGATTATAATAGACTTCTTAATTTAGAAGGATACCCAATGATTTTATCAATTCAATATTTACGAGGAGTTGCGGCTCTCTTAGTTGTACTTAGTCACATTGCATGGAAAAATGTCCAAGCAGGTGGTTCAACCCTGCATTGGTGGCATCAAGCAGGTACCTTTGGGGTCGATATATTTTTTATTATCTCTGGATATATTATGGTCTATATAACCCAAAATATGCACCAAAAACCTCATAATATTAGAATCTTTCTAAAAAAACGTTTTATTCGTATCATTCCTCTCTACTGGTTCTATACCCTTATCGCATTAGCTATCTTTCTAATCATACCTGAACGGGTTAATAGTGCAGGTGGTGGTACTGATATACTAAAATCATTTTTTCTACTCCCTTTAGCCTCCAATGAAAATTATCTTGTAGGTGTGGGATGGACACTTCATTATGAGTTCTTATTCTATATACTCTTCTCTTTTGGATTAATGCTTAGTAGAACAGCTGGGAACCTTGCTGTAATATCTGTAATTCTTTTTTCTCTTTTCTTCTCTATTTTTATTCCAATGGAAGGAATGAATTATATTTTTTATAGTTTTTTAAATGATATATTTATAGAATTTGCCTTAGGAATATTTCTCTATTTTTTACTACTTAGAGTTAAACAAATTCATTGGGGTATCTCTATCTCTTCTATTATTATAGGTATTATTTTTTTCTACTATCTGCATACAGGTGGAAGTTTTACAGGTGTGCATCATATTGATACAGGAACAAGTGCTTTTTTAATCTGTTTTGGTGTTGTCTCTTTGGAGTACTTTTGGAAGAAAAGAGAGTGTAAACTTTTAATGCTATTGGGAAATGCCTCATATTCTATCTATCTTTTACACCCTTTTATGCTGGTTGCTGTTGTTATGATTAGTAGTAAACTAGAAAATATTTTATCTTTGAGTGAAAGTTCTTTAATTATTATTATGTTCATCAGTTCAATAATTGGAGGATATATTTCTCATATTTTCATAGAAAAGAGATTGATAAAGTGGACAAAAAGAGTCTTTAATTAAATCATACATACACAGAATGTAAACAAAAGCTCTATATAATTTAAATAATTAAGTTATATTAGCACAAAAAAAGATTTATTATGAAAATTTTACTACTAGAAGATGATGCTCTGCTCTCTAAGATTTTAACAAAACATCTCAGAGAGAACTACGATACAACACCTGTTTATGATGGAAATTCTGCTCTTGATATATTAGAAAAAGAGAAATTTGATTTACTTATTTTAGACTCAAATGTTCCAGGAATTTCTGGACTAGAACTTATAAAAGAGTTACGTTCATACAACGATACAACACCTATTATTATGATTACAGCATACCAAGATACTCTACATCTCAAAAATGCATTTACACAAGGTTGTAATGACTATATAAAAAAACCATTCGAACTAGATGAACTTGATATGAGAATCGAAAATATTAGCCGTACATTTAATATCGAACAAAATCAACTTATTACTATTTCAAAAGATATTCTCTTTGACGCGTTAAACAACCAAATTATCAAAAATAATAACAATTTTTCAATTGCAAAAAAAGAGAGTGAATTTTTGAACTATTTGGTAAAAAATCGTAACCGTACCATTTCAAAAGAGGAACTTATCCAAAACTTATGGTCTTTTGAGAATATGCCTAGTGATGCAACTTTGCGTGTTTATATCCGAAATCTACGCTCATTAATAGGTAAAGAAGCCATTATAACAATTCGAGGAATGGGGTATCGCCTTGTATCATAATGAACGCCGAGCCTTAATCTCTTTTTTATTTATCTACATTAGCTCTTCATTGATTATGCTAGGCTCTATTGGCTTTTTATACTACAAAGAGCAGATGGCAACCATTGATAGATATTGTGGTGTTAGCATGGAAAATATGGCAATGCAGATAAAAATGGATATTCTAAATAACAAAGAGATAAATTCACTTTTTGATGATGTTGAACGCTTGCGTATTGGACTTTATGATAGCAACAAAAAAGCCATTGTCTCTAATTTAACAACTAAAAAAATCGACTTTAAACAGACTAATTATAGCAATATGACCTCTGCTTTTTTTGTTAGTTCCTTTATTAAACCAAAAGAAGGCATAAAATATATCATTATAGAAGACTCCAAAGTCTCCCATCAAATGGTTCAACTTCAATCGCTTATATGGACAATGTTTCTGATTGCTTCTCTTTTTATTACTTTTATAGGGTACCTTCTTAGTCGATTATTACTTAAACCTGTCAAAGAGAACTTTGCTATTTTAAATCACTTTATCAAAGATTCAGCTCATGAGCTCAATACTCCTGTAACAGCACTTATGATGTCTGCTAACTATCTTAAAAAATCGTATGATAAAGAGATGGTAGAACACATGTTGATGAGTTCAAAAATGATTTCAGAGGTATATAACTCCATCTCCTACCTTGCCTTTCATGACTTGGATATTGAAGAGAAAGAAACCTTTGATTTAGCAGAACTAATCCATGAATCAATCCAATATTTTAAAGAGATTGCCAACAACAAAGAGATTGAAATTAAAGCTGAATTAAGCCCATATAAAATAACCATGGATAAGAATAGTATCAAAAAACTTATAAACAACCTTATTGCCAATGCCATTAAATATTCCTACATCAATAAGACAATTAATATAACCCTAGAAGAAAATATTTTTAAGATTAAAGATAAAGGTGTAGGAATTACTAAAAAAGACCAAAAAAAGATTTTTCAACGTTATAAACGTGTTAAAGGAAATCATAGTGGTGGACTAGGAATAGGATTGGATATTGTACGAGGTATTTGTAAAAAAAATAAAATAGAGATTAAAGTAGAATCAGAGATTAAAGAGGGGTCAACATTTACATTGATATTTCCACAAGAGAGAGACTCTCTTGCAAAAAGTAAAAAATAGTACCGACTATCTTTTTGAGAACTGTGGAGATCTTCTCGCTTTTTTCTTACCTGGTTTCTTACGCTCAACAACTCTAGAGTCACGAGTAAGAAGACCCATAGGCTTAAGAATAACTCTGAAAGACTCTTCGTAAGCTACAAGTGCTTTTGTAATACCATGTTTAACAGCGTCAGCTTGAGCTGAGTAACCACCACCAAGTGTAGATGCTTTAATATTAACAGCTTCTAGTTGTTTAGTAGCTTCTAATGGTAGTCTAACTTTCATTTTAAGTGTCTCATGTCCACCTAACCACTCATCTAATGTTTTACCATTAATAGTCATCTCACCTTTACCTGGAGTTAACCAAACTTTAGCAATTGCTGCTTTTCTTTTTCCTGTTGCATAAATAGTTGCCATGATTATGCCTCCTTGTTAATTTGTGCAGTGTGAGGATGCTCAGAACCTGCATACACTTTTAATTTTTTAAGCATTGCTCTACCAAGAGTAGTCTTAGGAAGCATACCTCTTACAGCTAAACGGTAAAGTTTTTCTGTATTATCTTCTAACATTTCGTCTAGTTTTTTACTTTTTGTAGAACCAAAGTAACCAGAGTGAGTAAAGTACTCTTTTGTTGCCAATTTATTAC
>CAYPCV010000065.1:0-3563 GCA_964409295.1 uncultured Sulfurovum sp. | reverse complement strand
TGGTCGAGTTATTAATAGTATGATAGATGAGTATGTAGTTAAAAATAGTCATAAATCAGTAGGTTTTACTTCTTTAGGACAACTTCGATATTTGAGTGCTTTGCAGTATGTCGATGCAATGGTAGGTAACAGTTCTAGTGGTTTGGCAGAAGCTCCTTCTTTTAAGATAGGAACAATTAATATTGGAGATAGACAAAAAGGTCGTATTATGGCTGAATCTGTGATTGATTGTGATAGTAATTTTAATGCTATTGTACAAGCTTTTACTCAATTATATTCTAAAGAGTTTAATCAAAAACTAGCTAACAGTGAAAACCCTTATGGTAATGGTGGGGCTAGTTTAGCAATCAAAAAGAGTATTAAAGAAATGGATTTAACCAATATTTTGAAGAAAACATTTTATGATTTAAAGGTTTCAGATGAGAAGTTATAAAAATATATTACTAACACCAATGGCAACCATAAGAGAATCTTTACTTGTGATTGATGCAGGTGCAAGAAGAATTGCATTGGTGGTTGATGAAAATGAAAAGTTAATAGGAACGTTAACGGATGGAGACATAAGAAGAGGACTGTTAAACAACCTTTCTCTTTCAGACAACATAGAAAGCATTATTTTTAAGACACCAACTGTTTGTAATATTTCAGATAGTAAAGAGAAAATTTTAGAAACAGCATTAGCAAAAAAAATATATCAAATTCCCATTGTTGACAATGATGGAAAATTGCTAGGCATAGAAGGAGTAGATACTCTTTTAAAGTCAGATGCAAAAATCAACAAAGTTGTTTTAATGGTAGGTGGATTAGGAACAAGACTTCGACCCTTAACCGACAATACTCCAAAACCAATGCTAAAAGTAGGTGACAAACCAATTCTTGAAACCATTATTTTAAATTTTAAGAAGTATGGTTTTACGAACATACTATTGAGTGTGAGTTATAAAGCAGAGATCATAGAAAGCTACTTTGGAGATGGCTCAAAATTTGGTGTAAACATAGAATACATCTATGAAGAGAAACGAATGGGTACAGCTGGTGCGTTAAGTCTAATGCGTGAAAAATTAAATGAACCCTTTTTTGTTATGAATGGAGACTTACTCACCAATTTAAACTTTGAGTATATGATGAAGTTTCACTTAAAAAACAAATCTATGGCAACAATGGGAGTAAGAGAGTATGACTTTCAAGTGCCTTATGGTGTAGTAAATGTTGAGGGGCATGATATTTTAAGCATAGAAGAAAAACCTACACAACACTTTTTTGTAAGTGGTGGTGTTTATATTTTAAATACTGAGGCACTAAAGCTTATCCCTAATAATGAATATTATGATATGCCAACACTTTTTGAGAATCTTATTGCTAAAAAGATGAAAAGTATTTCTTTTCCTATTCGAGGTTATTGGATGGATATTGGAAGAGTTGAAGAGTTTAAAAAAGCAAATGATGAATATCATGAGGTGTTTTAATGATAAATAGAATATATACTATAGATTACTTAAGAGGGGTTCTAGCTTTTTTAATTATGGTTTATCATTATATGAGTTGGCAAGAATTTTTACTTCCTGATGCAACCTCCTTTCTAACAAGAAGCTCTTTGTATGGAGTTTCTCTTTTCTTTATTATTAGTGGATTTTCTTTAACGGTAACCTATTATGAACGATTTACTTATATAAACTTTACATTGATTATAGATTATTGGTTAAAAAGATTTTCACGAATATATCCTTTATTTTGGTTAATTGTCTCCACTTATTTAATACTTGTTTATTTTGGAGGAAAAGATTTCCCTAGCTTTATAGAAATAATTTCAAATTTCACAGTTACTTTTGCTTTGTTCCCTACACTCTCAGGACTTACGGCAGGAAGTTGGTCTATAGGTATAGAAATTGTATTTTATATCTTTTTCCCTTTTTTAATATACTTTTTACATCAATTTAAAAGGCTTATCTCAGGGATTTTTATTATATTTATTTTACTTTCAATGTATATATCTTCTTATGAAATGTACTCAGACTGTATTGAAGATGGGTATTGGAAAATTTATATGAACTTAATGAATCATGTGTACTTTTTTATTTTTGGAATGTTGATTGCTTTAGTATATTTACATAAGAAAAACTGGTTTTTTGCAAACCGTTTTCTTCTCATTTCTGGTATATTATTCATTGTAATACTTTTTAAGTTTTACCCACTAGAAGGGAATATTGTAACTCTTCTTTGGCAAGAAAATAGGATTTTTTTCTCAGTATGTATTTTTACATTATTTATTTTGGTACTTATCTATAATAGCCATATCGATAATACTAAAGTAATCAATAAAATTTTAAATTATTTTGGTGATATATCTTATACACTTTATTTATTACATCCTATTATTTATTTGATTGTTAGCCATTTTTTTAAGAGTTCTTCTATTGTAAAGAGTATTATAATGATTATATTAACGGTTCTAGTTTCAACCATTGTACATTTTGTTTATGAAATAAAAATGAAAGATATGATTTTATCTTGGAGGAAAAATGGAAAATAATAAAACATTTTTAGTCATCATACCTTCTCGTGGAGGTAGTAAAAGATTACCTCGTAAGAATATACTTGATTTACATGGTAAACCTTTGATAGCTTGGAGTATAGAGGCTGGACTTAAAAGTAAATATATAGATAAAGTTGTAGTCTCAAGCGATGATGAAGAGATACTCTATATTTCTCAGAAATATGGAGCTTCAATTATAAAAAGACCTGATGAGTTAGCCACTGATGTAGCAAGAACTTTTGATGCTATAAAACATACAATTGAGAGTATAGAGAGATATGATTATATTGTTTTACTTCAAGCAACATCTCCTCTTAGAGATGATAATCATATAGATGAAGCGATAGAATTACTTGAAGAGAAAAATGCTGATGCTATAGTCAGTGTCTGCGAGATGGACCATTCACCACTATGGTCAAATACTTTAGATGACTCATTGTCAATGCAAGGTTTTTTAAAAGATGAAGTTTTAAAAAAACGAAGTCAAGATTTAGAAACTTATTACAGACTGAATGGAGCTATTTATATATGTAAAACAGATAAGCTTTTAGAAGAAAAAAGCTTTTTTTTAAAAGATAATATTTTCGCTTATGTGATGAGTAGAGAGAAGTCTATTGATATTGATGAAGAGATTGATTTTAGGATTGCTGAGGCTATGATAGGTGCTTAAAAAATTAAGTGGTAATATAATAATTTATGGAGGTACTAATGCAATTAGAGCATTAGTACCTTTTTTAATGTTGCCTATTTTAACATTTTATATTTCTCCAAAAGAGTATGGTGACTTGGCTTTGATTGAAATAACTATTATGTTTTTACTTCCTTTTATTATGTTGAATATAAATGGTGCTGTTAATGTAGAGTATTTTCGACGAGATAATAGACAAGAGTATAAGCAGTATGTAATGAATGCTATAGTTTTATCATTTTTTTCTTTTTTATTTACCTCTTTACTTCTTTACTTCTTTAAAATACAATTTTCCTCATGGATAGACCTTGATTCTCAATGGATAGAACTTTTGGCACTATT
>CAYPCV010000064.1:0-3776 GCA_964409295.1 uncultured Sulfurovum sp. | reverse complement strand
ATCTACTATCTCACCCTCTAGATTGCTCTGAAAAAACTCTATCTCTATGTTGCTCTGATCTGCAAATGACTTCATCTGCTCATGTATCTGCTCTAGCTTCATCGGTCCATATATGTGCTGCTCTCTCATGCCTAGCATGTTGAGATTTGGTCCTTGGATTACTACTACTTTCATTACTTTCTACCTTAATTTATAAAATTTTGTTGTATTTTATCGAAATTTTCTATAAAAAAAGAGATGAAACCAAATTATCTTACTCCATTAACATTAATTCAAATAGCTCTTTCCCTAGATTCTTTTATAGTTTAAAACTCTAAACAAATATAAACGTAAAATTAGATAGAGTTTGATGTTACATTAAAAAATTAAAGGAAACAAATGGACATTAATTTAACACCTGAAGCCCTATTGTCTCAACTGGGATATACCAAAACAGAACCATCAATTAAACAGATGGAAAAAACTATAAATAATACAAACGGATTTAATAAATTTTCTAAACATATCTTAGGTCTACACGACCAACTTGCACATCTAAAAGGATTCATTGCCTTATCTAACTCTAAAGATGTCTTTAAAATTAAACGTAGTGAAGACGTATCTAAAGAGATAGAAGAAGAGTTTACGAATCTTGTCGAAGCTTGGGCAAAAAAATACAAAATAGAACTCGAAAAAGTAGCAAAAAAACCAACTTACTACATTATCGGTCAATAATATATGCCACTTAGTTCGCTTAATTCGGAGCAGCTAAGTGCTGCTACTGCACCTATGGGTAATAATCTAATTATTGCTTCAGCAGGTACAGGAAAAACATCTACTATCGTTGGTAGGATTGGTCAACTGCTTCATAATGGAGTTGACCCATCCAAAATACTACTACTAACCTTTACTAACAAAGCTGCAGGGGAGATGTTGGCAAGGGTTGGTCGCTATTTTGATGCATCTATTGTCAAAAAAATAGAATCAGGAACATTTCATGCCGTTAGTTACCGATGGCTCAAAGAGATGAATGCCAACGTAACACTAAAACAACCTAGCGAACTAAAAACACTCTTTCGTTCGGTCTATGAAAAACGACATATTCAACGCCTAAATCTTGATACAGACGCTTTTTCTGCTACTTATCTCTATGAGCAGTACTCTTTGTATCAAAATGCCTCTTTGGATGGTTTTGATGTTTGGTTTTTAGAAAAATACCCCGACCATCGCTCTTTGATTGATATTTATATGAATATTATAGATGAATTTGAAGAGACAAAAGAGAAATACGCCTTTGTCTCTTTTAATGATTTACTCCTAAAAATGCGTGAACATCTACTCGAACATGGACGAGATTTAGTCGAAGTTTTGGTGGATGAATACCAAGATACCAACACCTTACAGAGTGCATTAATAGACTCTATGAGTCCTAAATCTCTCTTTTGTGTGGGCGATTATGACCAGAGTATCTATGCTTTTAACGGAGCAAACATTCAAAACATCGCAACCTTTGGAAAACGCTACAGCAATGCAACCGTTTTTACTTTAGATAAAAATTATCGCTCATCAGCAAGTATTTTATCGTTGGCAAACCGTGTTATAGAGCGTAATGAACGCATCTATCCAAAAAAACTGGTTGTAACTAAAACAGGCAAAAATCAAGCACCAAAACTTTTGCGTTATAATGAACTTTTTGACCAGTATCAATCAATAGCACGTACCATAAAACAGACCTATACTCCAACCAATGATATAGCTGTTATTTTTAGAAATAATGCCTCTGCTGATGGAATTGAAGCAAGTTTAAGAGAGCTAGGAATTCCCTCGAAACGAAAAGGTGGAAACAGTTTTTTTGAAGCCAAAGAGGTTAAATTTCTACTTGATATTTGTGCATTACTGATTAATCCAAAAGATATGATGGCGTTCATCCATATATTTGAGTATGGAAAAGGAATTGGTTCGGCTCTTGCCAAAGAGATGTTTGAATGTTTTGTACATTTTGGAGAGAGCAACCTATTTATAGGGATGATGTACCCAAGAGTTTTTAACTTGCCAAAGCTCAACCCAAATAAAAATTTGCAACTGGGACTCTTTGATGACGATGCAGAGATAGGTTCAATTACGCGTTTTTCGCATATAAATATCAATGAAAGAATTCGTTCTCATCCTATTTTAAAACATCCAAAACTCACAGGAGAAGGGTTGGAATTTTTTGTAAAATTTCATGAGTTTATACAGTCTATTAATAATGTCAAACAACCAAAAACCCTACTCATAAAACTTATTGCATCGCCTCTGTATCAGTATGTGGTCAATATTTTAGCAACTCAACGAGGAAAACTCAAATCGGGGGAAATTGACGAAGAGAAAAAAGCATTAGCCAAAGAGCGAATTGCTAGAAAAGCCCGACTTTTAAGCGATTTGGCATCACATTACAAAGAGACTCGACGTTTTGTAAATGCTATGGTTTTGGGTGGAAATGAACTAAGCGAAGGCGATGGAGTCAACCTTTTGAGTATTCATGCCTCAAAGGGTTTAGAATTTACCGAAGTTTACGTTGTTGACCTTATGGATGGGCGTTTTCCAAATACCAAACTCATGGGAAAAGGTGGTAGTATGGATGAAGAGAGACGGCTCTTTTATGTAGCTGTTACCAGAGCTAAAGAACGGCTCTATCTATCGTTTGCCAAATATGACAAGGTTAAAAAATTAGATTTCAGACCCTCTCCATTTTTAATCGAAGCAGGATTGATTAAGGGCTAAATTTAGCTATAATTCCCAAAAACCATCTCAAGGTCTGCAATTATATGCCTTTTTCAACATTAAATCTTTCAGAAGCTCTTCAAAAAGAGCTTCAAAAAAACAGCTATAAAAAGCCCACCCCTATTCAAGAAAAAGTCATTCCTCTTGTCCTTGAAAAGCAAGATATTATGGCACAGGCTCAAACTGGTTCGGGGAAAAGTGCCTCTTTTGTACTTCCTATTTTAGAGCTATTAGCCCAAAACCCTTATGAGGGAAAACGAAAAATAAAAGTACTCGTGCTAACTCCTACTCGTGAACTTACCCTACAAGTGGCAGAAACCTTCAGCCTTTTTGGAAAAGCTCTCTCGCCTAAACCAAAAGTTGTTTCGGTCATTGGTGGCGAAGGAATTGGAGACCAAATTTATGCCATTCAAAAGGGTTGTGACATTATTGTAGCAACTTCGGGGCGTTTTTTGGATGTTTTAAGTAAAAACCAAATGAGCTTAAAGAAGCTAGAGTTCTTGGTACTAGATGAAGCCGACAAGATGCTAAATTTTGGCTTTTCAGAAGAGTTAAATAGCATTTTAGAAGCAATACCAAGCAAACGACAAAACCTACTATTTTCGGCAACTTACCCTGAAAAAATGTTACAAATAGCTCTAAGAGTGACTAAAAAAGCTGTAAAAGTAACCATAAAAAATGAGACAGCAACCGTTGAAAAGATAGAACAACGTGTCATCGAGGTCAATCCTGAAAATAGAAGTTCCCTTATTCGCTATCTCTTAAAAAAAGAGAAATATAAAAAAGTTTTGGTCTTTATGGCAAACAAACGAGCCACCGACAATATTGCCGAAAAATTTAGAAAACGTGGCTACTTAGCCGAATCTTTTCACGGAGACTTAACTCAAGAAGACCGTAACTATACGATTAATCAATTTAAAAATAAAAAGATTCAACTTTTATTTACTACCGATATTATCTCTCGTGGAGTACACATAGAGGGAATAGACTGCATTATTAACTTTGATTTACCTCGCTCTCCTGCTGACTACATT
>CAYPCV010000063.1:0-9975 GCA_964409295.1 uncultured Sulfurovum sp. | reverse complement strand
TACTTTTTTTAAAAAATATATAGGAAAAAAAGAGGTCGAAAATGGAGTCTATTTTATAGGTCAGCCACTTGTAGAGTTGGGTGTGATGAGTCAAGAGAATCATAAAATAGAATTATCTAAAATTATTAATTTTTATAAAGGAAAGCATTTTACCTATATTTTACACCGAAGAGAAGCGTTAGAAAACATCAAAAAACTTTCGTTGGAACTAGGTTTTAAATATAAAGAGTTTGATAACTTAATTGAACTAGAAATGATTAATGCACAAATTGTTCCCTCTAATTTTGCAACATTTTACTCTACTGCGATTGTAACTCTACCCAGTTTTATTTCTGGGGCAGACTATAAAGTTTTTCAACCTCACGATAGTATTATTGATAAAAAATTTATAAAAAATATCTCTAGCACTTATGAAGAGTTAGCAAAAATAGGTTTAAAGGTAGAGTCAGTATGAACTTTTTGAAATCATTATCCATTTATACCAGCACCTCTATTTTAAACTCTGCGATTCCTTTTTTACTATTACCCATCTTAACCAATTATTTAACGGTTGAAGAGTATGGGCTTTTAGCAATTATGCAGATATTTATTATTTTTACAATACCATTTATCTCTATAAATATTCAGTCTACATTACAGTTGGAATATCATGACCTTGATGCAGATAAATTTGCACTTTGGGTAAGCTCGGTACTAATTATTCCTTTGATTACTATTTTTATAGTTCTTCTATTTTTTATGCTTTTTGAATCCCTTATTTATAGTTTTATTAATACTTCTCTCTTATGGATACTTCTTATTCCTCTTATCGCTTTTATGCAAGTTGTGCCTCAAACAATTTTATCGATTTATAAAATCAGTGAACGACCGATAGACTATGCGAAGTATCAACTCTCTTTAACAGGGCTTAATCTACTGTTAACAGTGGGGTTAGTGGTTCTTTTAAATTTAAATTGGGAGGGGCGTATTCTTGCGATTTTTCTAACTTATCTTCTTTTTACCTTTATTGGTATTTATCTTTTAATTAAAATGAAGCTTATTGTTTTACGCATAGAGAAAAGATATGTGCAAAAAGCATTACAACTGGGTACACCTTTAATTGTGCATGTGGTTAGTGCAACACTTTTTATGATGTCCGACCGTTTGTTTATCTCCTACTATCTAGGAAATGAGGCATTAGGTATCTATGCCGTAGGAGCTCAGGTAGCTATGATGGCATTGATTATTCAGCAATCTTTTAATCAAGCATGGGTTCCCTACCTTTTTAAAAATTTAAAAATAGGTTCACGAGAGAATAAGATAAAAATTATTAAAATTTCATATATCTCAATGCTCTTTTTTCTGCTTTTACCTTTTATTATTGAACTTATTAATCCTCTATTTTTTTATTTTTTTATCAATGAAAAATTTATAGATGCGATGTCGTATGTATTTTGGATTGCATTAGGGTATAGCCTTTTAGGAATGTACAAAGTTGTGACAAATTATATATTTTATAAGAAAAGAGTGAAACTTTTATCTATGATGACTTTTTTAAGTCTACTTATTAATTTAATTTTAAACTATTTTTTAATTCAAAAATATGGTGCTATAGGTGTTGCTTATGGAACATCTATTACGGTAGCAATATTTTTTATTATTGCTTTTATTCTTGCAAATAAAGTGCATCCTATGCCATGGCTATTTTTTATAAAAGGACGATTGAAATGAAGCTTTTTCGAAAATTTTTAAGATTTTTATATACAACTAAAATCAAGATAAAGGTGGGAAGTTACCATGAACCACTCTATGTTAATGGTTCAAGTACAGCAACTAAAAAAACATTTTTAGGTAAAAATGTAAATTTTAATGGTATGGAAATTGGTGGTTGTGGAGTGGTTAAAATAGGAGATAATTTTCATTCTGGAAAAGAGTGTTCTATTATCACGGAAAATCATAATTATGAAGGGAAAACAATTCCTTATGATACGACCTATATTTGCAAGGATGTAACCATTGAGGATAATGTTTGGTTAGGAAGTAGAGTCATTATTTTAGGTGGAGTAACCATTGGTGAAGGGGCTATTATTCAAGCAGGAAGTGTGGTGGTAAAGTCCATTCCAAAGTATGCAATAGCTGGAGGTTCTCCAGCTGTTGTATTTTCAGAAAGAGATATTGAACATTATAATTTATTAAAAAAAGAGGAAAGGTTTCATTAATGACGGATTCAGTCGAATATGTAGATGAAAATTATAAATTAAATAAAATATTCTCTTTTTTAGTGGTCTATTATTGGGTACTTATCTATATAGACAAACCAAGTTACATTATGTCAACTCTACCTATAGGGCTATTTCTTGGCTATATGTTACTTATTTATATTCAGAACTTTTCTTCTTCAAATAGAATATCTTTTATTTTATTATTCGTTTTTTTCTCTGCGTATTTAAGTATTATTCGTTTTGATTTTACCTCGTTGATTGCAGTTAGTTTGTTTGGTCTAATGATTTTTTTTATTGGACATTTTAAATTAAAGCTTACGTTAGAATTATTAAATTCTCTTTTCTTTATTTCTGTAGTTCTCTCTGTTCCATTGTATTATAGTGGGTACAGTTATTATGGTTTTCTTCCTGGACAAGGAGGCTTTAGTCATGATGCTTTTCTTTCAGGTAGAATTTCTATGTTTCCAAATGTAACTGTGAGTATCTATTTCTCTTTTATTATCTTTTTTATAAATTATTTTTTTAATGAAAACCATTTCCAAAAAATATTTATTTTTATTTTGAGCTTATATTTTATCTATTTTGGTATCTCTCGAACAGTTATGCTTGGACTTTTATTTATTTTATTTTTCTCTTTTTTATTTAAAATCTATCCACTACGAAAGAATATATTTTATCAAGTTTTTTTACCATTTATGTTAATAATAGTACCTATTATATTGGTCTCTTTTATAGAAGAGATTATTGCTTTTTTTATAAGTTTAGATAATGATTTTATTTCACAATATTTTTTACGAGGCTACTCTTCTGTTGAAAAAGTTTTAGATGATATTGCTAGAACTAACATTTGGTCTGAGCATATACGCCTCTTTACAGAGCATCCTTGGGGTCTAAGTACGGCAGAGATAGAGTTGTACGCCAATAAAAGTTTACACCTTAGTGATGGAGGAAGTGAATCTTTTTTAACAAAGATTTTGGTTCGTTTTGGCTTTTCAGCCTTCTTCTTTTATCTATTTATTCTATCTTTATTGCAAGAAGCAACAAAGAATAGTAATCAATACATGTACATTTTTTCCTATATATTTATTTTTATTGGAGTGACCTATGGAAGTTTTTTTGCTGCCTATAATGTACTGTTTTTGATTTTTATCAGTTCATTAAATTATACAAAAAAATCATAAAAGGATAACATTATGAAAAAACTATTAATACTTACACGCTGGTATCTTCCTGCCACAAAATCAGGGGGAACAGTTCGTTCAATAAGACCTTTAGTTAAGGGGTTACAAGAAGATTTTGATATTACAATTTTAACATCAAATAAAGATTTAGGTTCAGATAAACCTTATGAAGGTGTTGTCTTTGATACCTTAACCTCTTATGATGATACAAAGATTATATATCTTTCAAAGCTGAATATTAAAAATATTTATAAGCAGATTAAAGCTGTAAATCCAGATATTATCTATGTTAATAGTTTTTTTGATATTACAACGCAAATTGTTCTTCTTTTAAACTATTTTAAACGATTGAATGTTCAAATTATTCTTTCTCCACGAGGAGAATTAGGTGAAGGCGCACTTTCTATTAAATCGTATAAAAAAAATATCTATCTCTCTGTTCATAAATTGTTGAATTTGTCAAAAGGTATTATCTATCATGCAACAGGGGATGAAGATGTTAAGGATATAAGTAAGATTTTTCCAAGAAATGAAATTAAAAATCTTACAAATTTAAGTGAAGATGCAGAGATAAGCTTTACGTTACCATTAAAAGAGGTGGCTAGGCTCAAAATGGTTTTTATTTCACGAATAGCTCCTAAAAAGAATTTAGATTATGCTCTTAAAGTATTAGAGAAGTATACTTTTCAGGGAACAATAGAATTTGATATTTATGGACCTGATGAAGATATTGACTATTGGCAAGAGTGTCAAGAAATTATTTCTAAAATGCCAAAAAATATAGAAGTAAATTATAGAGGTTTTGTTAATCCCTCTTTGATAAAGCAAACATTATCTGGCTATCATCTATTTTTCTTTCCGACCAAAGGTGAAAATTTTGGACATGCCATTGTTGAAGCAATGCAGGTGGGACTCATTCCCCTAATTAGTAATAAAACACCTTGGTTAGATTTAGAGAAACTTAATGTTGGATTTAGTCTTTCACTTGAAGATACTCATGCTTTTGAAGATGCTATAAAACAGATGCTTTTGTTAACAAATGAGGAGTTTATTCACTATTCAGAAAATACTAAAATATATATTGAAAAAAAGATTAATAATCGTAAAAATATAGAAGAGTATAAGACTCTTTTTAGAAATTAAAGCCTCTCTCTTTTTTAGAATGATAGCCTCTTTTTTAATAGGCTATCATGTTGTAATACTTAAATAAGATTTATTAGTAGTTATAGCTAACTGTAATTGTATCTCCCATATTTGGTTTACTAAGTGCATCAAATACAATAGATTTATTTGATGAGTTATAAGTCCATCCTGAATTAACCACTGTGCCATTTACAGAAACTTGAATAGAAGCAATGATTGCTGTTTCGGTTAAAATAATTAGCGAAGCATTACCTGCTGCTTCATCAGCAATCTTTTGCATCATTGCATTATATCCATTGGTATAGTTATAGATATTAGCAACTTCTGCACCTGTTTTATTTGCCATTTGATATGCTAAATTATTGTCGTTACTAAGGTACTCTGGAATAATTACATTGAAATTGATATTGTTTTGTACAAAGTATGAATCGTTAATATCACTAATTCCACCAAGTTCACTTAATCCTGTATGGGCTATTTCATCAGATATATAAACAATTGATAATTTAGAATCATTTCTAACGCTAATATCTCCATTGTTTAAATAGGTATAAGCTTTTAATAAACCAACTTCATCATATCCATTCGTACCCAAAAGTAATTGTGTTGCCAGTTTACTAATATTGTTTTCACTTGGGTCATCAATATGTTTTGTTAAGTAGCTTCTGCTCCGTTCTGTACCTATAACAGTTGCTTTCCAATCAACACCTTTACTACTCATTGCTGTTCCAAAAGTTGTAATAATGGCTGAAGAAGCTGCACTCTGTTCTTGGCTCATTGATCCAGAATCATCCATTACAAAAAGAATATCAGCTTTTAGGACGTTGTCTTGATATGTATAACTGTCTGTTTTTGAGTTTTGAACATTGCTATCTCCTATGGTTCCACCATTAACCAACTTATTTAAATCATCAACATTATTATCATCTTGATTACTTACTGCTAGAATAAGATATACTTCCGAAACATTAACAAATTTTACATAAATATCAATATATAAGTTTTGAATACTTGGAAATGAACTGTAGTCGATGTATGCATTAAAGTCTGTTTCTCCTGCAGCTTCTAAAATAGATTTTAATTGGGCATAGGCTTGTGTATTTAGATTAGAGATACCATATTGTACTTTAATTGAACCGTCAGCTCCATTGTTTGAAATAATTGTTGTTCCTGTTGGAAATGCACTATTTTTAAGACGGTTTAGAACATCACTCGAAGAAGTGGCATTAGCAAATTCTCCACAAAGGACAGCTCCTACAAAATCATTATTTTTTGAAAAAACACTTCCATGTGCAGTGGTACTATTAATATTCATGCCCAAACTGTAAAGAGTATTGATGTAGGCTGATTTGTTATTACACAAAGTAATCTCTTTTGGTGGAATAATAGTTATATTTTTTACGTTGATTGTTACCGTATCACTTGATTTTAACTGTTCATTATCCATTGCACTAAAGGTAAAGGTAAAGTCTCCTTCTGTAGTAGCTGTATAACTGAAAGAAGCAGTTGTTGCTACAAGAATGTTATTGGAATCTCTCCACTCATAACTGTTTGTATCAATGGCTACATCATCGGTTGCTGTTCCAATAATTTGTATGGTTTCTCCAGGTTTCATGCTTTTATCTATACCTGCATTGACTACTGGTGCTAAATTTTGCCCTATTTGTGGCAGTGTTCTGAAGTTTTTCTTGACGCTTCTACTTGAGTTACACTCTGTATTGTATGCTTCAACTTTGAAAGAGTGTACAATTCCTGCTTGTAAATTTGTAAAGCTAGCATATTGATACTCATCTATGGCAGTAGGAGATGTTGATACCAATGTTTTGATTATCGTTCCATTGTCGTAAATTCTAAAACCTGTTTCATTGGTACTTTTATCAAGAAAAGAGAAGTCAGCTGTTGTTTTTCCAATATGATAAACCCCTAGGTTTACAGGAGCTTGAATAGGATTTGTACAGCTTGGTAGTGGCGTTGGACAGGCTGTTTTGAATTGTCCCTGTTGACTCATATTTGAATCATCTGTACTGTTAGATGCAACAATATTTAGAGAGTAGACAGTACAGGCTGTTAGGTTCTTCAAATTACTATATTGATAACCTGTTCCAAGTTCCGTTTTTGTTGAAATAACTTGTAATAAATCGGTTTTGTTATTATAAATTTTAAATTCAGTTTCATTTGATGAAAGGTCTTTAAAAGAGATACGAGCTGTTGTTGTTCCAATATTGTAAATGCCTGGTTTACTAGGAGGAAGTATTTCTGATGCTTGTGCAAAAGAGAAGAAAAGTGCAATCGTGAGCATACTCATAATGAGTTTAGTTGTATATTTAAACATAATTATTTTCCTTTTTTAATTTGTTCTATACGTAAAATTTTTAAGAGAAATTCTTAAAAATAGATGCCTTTTGTTTACGGTGTTCGTTTTAAATAGCCTTAGTTATTTAAAAACTAAAAAAATTATATACTTTTTTTTATAAAATAGATATTAAAAAAGAACATAATGTATTATTATATAATTAATATAAATATATAATATTAGTTTATATTTATATGTTTATATATCTCTATTGTTTTGTGTTTTTAATTACCCAGATAAAATATATTTAAACTTTTAAAATTACAAATATTTAAAAATATGATGCTTTTATCTTCTTAAGATGCTATGATTTTAAATCTTAAAAAGGAAATAGAATGAAAAAAATAATTTATAGTGGGACTTGGATAGTTCTAGTGTTAATGACTACAATAGCTAGAGGAAGTGTACCTGTTGCACCTCTTAATCTTGGTATTTATAATATTACAGATACTACTGCTCGTCTTAGTTTTAAGGATATGTCAAAAGATGAAATAGGCTTTAAAGTTACTCATTTACAAGAAAAAAATCAGCTTCTTGCTACAGTATCTTCTACGGATATTTATGGTTCAAATAAATATCAGTATCTTAATCTTAGAAAGTTAAAACCATTGACACTTTATACAATTAATATCGTAGCGTATAATAGTGAGGGAGAGTCAACTACTTTACAAAAAACATTTAGAACATTGAAGTCAATCAATAATTCTGTTAATCAAGTACCCATTGTAAATGCAGGAGAGGATAAAAATTTAAGTTTAGGTAAGAGTATTGTGATTAAGGGTAAGGCTGTTGATAGTGATGGTTTAATCAGTTCTTATCTTTGGAAAGAGGGAGATGAAATTTTAGCAAATACAGCTTCTTTTACATATACTCCTACATCTAAGGGAATGAAAAAGTTAACGTTAACGGTAACTGATGATGACGGTGCTAAAAATATAGACACTATGTTGCTTTTGGTTATCGATGGAGCTATGGTAAGTATTAATGATTTTGGTGCAATTCCTAATGATAATAAAGATGATACTGCAGCGATACAAAAAGCGTTGGATGTGAATGGGCATATTGTAATGGATAGAGGGATTTATAATGTACATGGGATTATAAGGCTTGCAAAAGAGACAATTATCGATGGAAATGCCTCAACATTTTTAAGTAAATTGGATACTAGTAATGGAGGACGAACTTCTAAAAATATTTTGACATTAAAAGGTGATAAGATTATTATTAAAAACTTAACCTTGGATGGTGCGTATACTAATGGAAATGCAAAAGAGCTTTCAAATGTCTCTTCTCTTTTACATATTTATGATTCTAAAAATATTTTATTAGAAAATATAGATACGGTAAATTATGCATCCAATTGGTGGAGTAGTAAAACGTTTAGCCTTTCTAAGCTTAATAGTAACCATAAGAAGGAGATGTATCACGTTATTTATATTGGCTTCTCTAAGAATATTACCATTCAAAATATGGAACAGAAAGGCAACTTAAAGACAGAAGGACTTCTTATTTACGAATCAGATAATATTCATATAGATGGATTTAAATCTTTTAATTCTCCTAAAATTTGGACTTCTTTGCACATTGTTGCTTCGGATGATATTGTACTAAACCATATTGAAGTGGGAGATGGGAGTAAAAATCAAGGAGGAAGTTCTATAAATTTTATTGCAAATCATAATTTTATTATTAAAAATACAAAAACAACAACAAAACAAGGCTTTGATATTTCAAATGAAGTGAGAGTTAAAGGGTTTCAAGGAAGAGTTGTTCGAGATACTTCTAATGGAACTTTTGAAAATTGTTACTTTGAAGGACAGAGAGCATTGTATGGATACCCTAGTATTAATAAGAACGAGAATATAGTATTTAAAAATACTCAATTTATTCCAACTAAAAAGGGTCTTTCCTCATGGGGTATAAGAATTCAAAAGGCAGGAAATATCAGATTTGAGGGGTGTACTATTGGAAGTAAAAAGTTTAAAACCTTAGGAATTATTTTGGGAGATAGTGAAGAGATAAGGATAAAGGGTTGTAATTTTGTTAATCCTTCTATTGGAGTTTATCTTTTTGGAAAACAATTTGGAAAGGTTACTCTTGAAAAGAACTCTTTTGTAGGAGATAACTACTCGCCTGTAAAATTATTTTGGTCAAAATCTTATGGTGGAGAGGGAATATTGAATCTATTTAATTTAGTTCAAAATAAAACAACAGGAACATTAATAAATAACAAATTTTTCATAATTAAAGGGGATTTTAAAATAAAAGAGACTGTTACCAAGTAATACTTTATCTCTTTAAGAGATAAAGTATTTTATATTATTATGGTTGAGTTAAAAATCTACCATTGGTTGTACTACTTGAAGTAGTTTTTACTGATTCACAACTGTTGTTAAAGGCAGAGACTCTAATCGCATAGCGAGTATTAGCTGTCAGTCCAGTGATATTCGCATATTGGAATCCACCTACACCTGTAACTGCTGGTAAGGTTAAGGTATTTACTAATGTGTTAGTAGCTTTCTCATAAACATATACTTTAAATCCACTTTCATTGTCAGAGTTATCTAAAAATGAAATTCTTGCACTTGTTGATGTTACATTGTACGTTCCTACATAGCCTCCTGGCATTAAAGGACAGGTTTCATTTGTTGTCTTAAATCTACCATTGGTTGAACTACTTGAGTGAGTAGGAGCCGATTCTCCACACCCTGAACTAAAAGCTGTTACTGCAACTCTATACGAAGTATTTGGTATTAAACCTGTAATATTTGCATATTGAAATCCACCTGTACCACTTAGAGCAGGTACTGTTATAGTTTTGACTAAGGCATTGGTATTTTTATTGTAGACATAAACTGTAAAGCCATCTTCATTGTCGGAATTATCTAAAAATGAAATTCTTGCACTTCTATTAGTTATATTATAAGTTCCTACATACTCTCCTGGCATTAGAGGTTGACAAACAGGAGGACTTGTCTTAATTCTACCGTTATTTATACTTGATGCTAAGGTAGAAGCAGATTCTCCATCGGCATTATAAGCTGTAATTTTAAGTTTATATAAGGTATTTGGTGTTAAGTCAGTTATATTTACATAT
>CAYPCV010000062.1:0-3663 GCA_964409295.1 uncultured Sulfurovum sp. | reverse complement strand
CATGAATGAGGTGGTTTTTCGCTATAATTTTGATAAAAAAACTCTATCTATTTTGGATTTTTACTGTTTAAATAGGTAAAAATAGCTAAAATTTCTTGTTCGGTCATGTAGTACATGGGCATAATTCTATGTCTTTGTCTTCGACCATTTTTTCGATATTGATTTTTTAGACTAGCTGTTAAATCTTTTAATGAGTAATTTGTAATGTTGGTACTTTTTAAAAGTTTTACATTTCTGTGTTTGTCATAGTATTTAGCAATTTTTTTACCACCTTTCCCTGTTTTTCCATGGCATTTAGTGCAAGAGATTCCTCTGGGATTTTGATATAACATCTTTCCGTATTCAAAAAGAGATAAAAAGCTTTCATCATTTTTCTCTTCTGTTGCATTGTTTTCGTTAGATGTGGAGATATTATTACTCGCAAGTAAAAAGATAGAAGATAGAAGAATTAAAGATATAGAGTGTGAAAGTCTCAAAATAGGGATGCCTCTCTAATAAAGATTTTTTGATATAATACCAAAAAATTATCTAAAAGTGAAAAAATGCAACTTATCGATGGAAAATCATTATCAAAAAAAGTTCAGGATTATGTTCAGCTTGAAGTTGAAACGTTAAAGAAAGAGAAGGGAATTGTTCCTGGTTTAGCTGTGGTTATCGTTGGCGATGACCCTGCAAGTCATGCTTATGTCAGTATGAAAGAGAAAGCGTGTAAAAATGTTGGCTTTTACTCTATTGCACATAAAATGCCCAATACCATTACACAAGAAGAGATTATTCAGATTATTCAAATGATGAATAACAATCCACATATTCATGGTATTTTAGTACAACTTCCACTACCTGAGCATATTGATACCGATAAAATTTTAGAAGTAATAGACCCTAAAAAAGATGTTGATGGTTTTCATGCTTATAATGTTGGGCGTATGGTTACCAATTTAGAGAGTTTTGTTGCTTGTACTCCATTGGGTGTTATGAGAATGTTTGAAGAGTACAATATTAACTTAGAGGGTAAGGATGTGGTTGTAGTTGGTGCGAGTAATATCGTAGGTAAACCAATGGCTTCTTTACTGTTAAATGCCAATGCAACAGTAACTGTAACACATATTTATACCAAAGATTTAGCCTCTCATACATCAAAAGCTGATATTGTTATTGTTGGTGTTGGTGTTCCTTTTTTAATAAAAGAAGATATGGTAAAAGAGGGAGCAATCGTTATTGATATTGGAATTAATCGTCTTGATAGTGGTAAATTAGTTGGCGATGTAGATTATGATGCTGTTGCACCAAAATGTTCGTATATTACACCTGTACCAGGTGGAGTAGGCCCTATGACTATTGCAATGCTTCTTGAAAATACACTAAAATCAGCACAATTATTACAAAGGTAGTGAATGAAATTTTTATCAAAACTTTATAGATTCTCCAGCTCTTGGACAGGTACAATTATTATTGTTCTCTTTCTTATCTTTTTTGTGGTTCAATCATTTGTAATCCCATCAGGTTCAATGAAAAGAACTATGCAGATAGGAGATTTTCTTTTTGCTAAAAAATTCTCTTATGGTATCCCTTTGCCAATGCTTCCTTGGGTTCAGACGACTTTGATTCCTGATTTTAATGGTAATGGTCACTTAATCGAGGGCGATAAACCTAAGCGTAAAGATATTGTAATCTTTTTATTCCCCAAAGATGGAAAGACCCATTTTGTAAAACGTTGTGTGGCAACAGGTGGCGATGAGATAATTTATACCGATAAGCATCTATATATTCACTTTTCAGAGGGCGATGAGTATATTAAAAAGAGTTATCCAACAGATAAAATTAAAAAAATTCGAGGAAAACTTTGGGTAGATAACCCATACATGGATAAATACCCAGGAATACAATATGCACCTGAAAAAGGAACGGCTTTCTCACATTTAGTAGAGCGTGTTCGATATGGCATTGATATTGATATGCATCCTACAAAGGTTGAAGAACTTGGAAAAGGACTTTTTCAAACTCAAACGGGTAAAGTGGTCAATGCTTTCTATAAAAAAGTTGAAAAAGACCATTATTACATGATGGGTGATAACCGTGATAACTCAAACGACAGCCGTTTTTGGGGTTCTGTTCCGTACAGACTGGTTGTTGGAAAACCTTGGTTTATCTACTTCTCATGGGATAATGACACAAAAACAGTACGTTGGGATAGACTTGGGACATTTGTTAATGACCTTCAATTAGAAGAACCAAGATATTAGGAGTAGAGATGAAATTTTACATAGCAACAGACCATGCAGGATATGCTCTCAAAGAGTTTACAAAAGAGTACGTTAAAGAGAAAGGTCATGAGATTATTGACCTTGGTCCAAACTCTGCTGACCGAGTAGATTATCCAGACTTTGCCAAAAAATGTGCCAATGCCGTAGTCGCAGATAAAGGTAGCTTTGGAATTCTTATCTGTGGAACAGGTATTGGTATCTCTATCGCTGCAAATAAAGTAGCAGGAATCAGAGCAGGTCTCTGTCACGATGCCTTTACAGCCTCTGCAACTAGAGCCCATAATGATGCAAATATCTTATGTTTTGGAGAGAGAGTTGTAGGTAAAGGTGTGGTAGAGAGTATGCTAGATGCTTTTATAGATACCGAGTTTGAAGGTGGAAGACATACTGGACGTATTGATAAAATAGAAGGGTGTTCTTTGGGGGCTGATTTAGGGTAAAGTATATTTCTTGATACTCCACCTCATTTATGGGGTGGAGTATCAAATCTTAACGGTTACCTCTTATCCCACCCAACCATTCCCCACTCTTCTAAATCTTTCTGAAGAGTTTTCATACTTCTTCTTGTACTATTCATATCATCATCACTATTATGACAAGCGTAACAAGCATTTGTCTCTTTAGGCATTTGATATTTTATGGTCTCGTTAGGTGTCGTAAATCCAAATAGGTGGCTTCTTACGGTTAGTGGTGATTTTCCTGTGTGTCTTCCTACTTTTGGCATGTGACACTCTACGCATAGAGAACCTGTTGAATTGGCTTTGTGGTTTGTATGTGCTTTTAGACTATTTTGATGAGGTCCAATCATTGAACCGAAGCTATGACACTTCATACAGAGTCTGTTTCCTCTGTTCTTTTGGGCTGTTGGCTCTAGGGTGTGTGGGTTGTGGCAGTTGATGCAGGTAATTCCATGTTTGCCCTTGATAGAGTGAACAAACTCATTTCCTTGGGTTCTGTTTTTTTTACCTGCTCCATTGGCATAGAACTCTTTTGTCTCGTGACCTAGGGTAAATGGTGCAGGTGTTTTGTATAGAGCTAAAGGTTTTCCTGCTTCGTAACCCATTGGATAGTCTCGGGCATCGCCATATATATCACTCATATTTACATCTTCTAAGCGTTTGTCTCGGTTTCTCATGTGGCATTGCAGACAGACTTCGTTTTGGCGTACGGGGTCGCTTGTGGATGCTTTATATAGTGCTAATTCGGGTTTCAGAACATGGTTAGATGCAGGGCCATGACAGGATTCACAAGCAATTCCTGTTTCGACACGTTTTTGAGTTGACATAAATCCTGTAAAGTGACAGCCATCACACGCTTTTGATGTTGGTAACTTTTCATTATCATGAGGATAGGCACTTTTATACCAATATTTCCATGGTTTAAACTTTTGCCACTTTTT
>CAYPCV010000061.1:0-2753 GCA_964409295.1 uncultured Sulfurovum sp. | reverse complement strand
AACAGTGATATTGATATTTCTTATAATTCAGATGCTTTTTTAACAATTAATCCAGGTGCTCAATTTGTTTTTGAGGCAGGTGTCGATTTAGAGATTGGTAAGAAAGGTGCTTTGAAAGCTGTTGGTACATCCAAAGAACCAATTCTATTTACAGCAAAACAAAAAACAGTAGGTTATTGGGAAGGAATTAACTTCTATTATTCAAATAATATAAAAAATGAGTTAGAGTATATTACTGTTAACTATGCAGGAAATGGTTCTGGGTGGAATGGTGCTATTCATTTAGATAGTTCAGAGTCAAGCCCATCACGCGTGTCTATTAAAAACTCTACCTTTAGCAACAGTTATAAATATGGTATTTGGTTGAGTAAATATAGTATCACAAACAACGATATTGCAACATCAAATACATTTATAAATAATGCTAGTGGAAGTATTGGTACAAATAACTAAACCTATTTATTTTTTTTACTCTAATCCTTTTTATAAAGGGTTAGAGGCTACTCTCTTTTCTCCCCTGCAACGTTTTTGCAACATTAATAGTTTATAATAGTAATAACTTACAAATAAAGGATAAGAGATGAAACAGTTGATTCTAGGTTTTTTTATATTTTTTACCATAGCAGGTTGTACTTTTACACCAAAAGAGTCTGATGGAGTATCCCAAAACAAAAAGATTAATAAGAATCTTATTTGTGCTAAACAAGTTGATATTTTGCAGATTAGTATTAATAATGCACTCCCTCCCAAGAAGTCATTTAAACTCTATCTTAAGAAGTTAAAAAAATACACCACTGACAATATTGTAATTCATAAAACCGTAAACTTATCTATGAACCCGAAGCTTATAAATAATTTTATACAAGGTTATGGAAGAGAGAGAAAAGGGTTTAACTATTTAGCTGAAAAAGAGAGAAAAAAGCTCAAAGAGGCATTGGCATCATTTCCAAAAAACAAGAGTGGAATTGTTATGATTTATACACCTGTTCTTAAATGCCCTGCTAATCCAGAACGAAATTTAAGAGGTTATGCTTTTGGTTATGCTCCTGATTACAGTGTGGTTGCCTATAGTGAAACAAGTATCAATAAAGCCCCTCTTATCTCTAAAACCCAAGCATGGAAAATTGTCTTAACTCATGAGATTGGTCATAGTTTTCATCTTCCTGCAAATAAAGAGCGTAATGACCATGGTCACTGTACTAGCAGAGAGTGTATTCTATATAAAGGTCCAGATTGGAGAGCTGTTTTATCTGTTCCAACAAATGGTATGCCTTATGATTTTTGTAAAAGCTGTCAAGCAGAGTTAAAAGAGGCTAAAAACTCTTGCAAAGAGTAACTCGCTAAAAAAAAGAGGTTACATTTAAATAAACCTCTTTCCACTTCAAAGCATTCTTACCTTCATAGCTATTTCGATAATTTAATTTAACCACCAAAGGAAAGGGGATATTTCCCTTTTTCCAAGACTCCACTCCTGACCATGAAAAAGAGCCTTCAAACTGATGAACATACGCTTTAGTGTGGCTCTCGAACATAGAAACATCTGTTCCTTTTAGTGAATGGTAAACATCGGCATCTTTTTCTGACCTACGCCAAGCTGTAGAGAGTCTATAATCTCCCCATGTTTTACCTATACCAATATCATAAAACCGATAATCCCCTATCTCTCTATTTAATCGTTCGGTACTACTTTTAGGAGCTAGAAATTCTCCTTTTTTAGGAACTCTTTTGTGTACAGTATCTTCTAACTCTATACCATATTCAAACTTTCCATAGGTATCAAAATCATATTCTAAATCTCTAAAATACTCTAAACGTAAACGAATAGCAGAGTTTCCATTACCAATATTGGTACTTATTAAATTATCAGGGTCATCCTTTTTTGCCATAGCAATATCATAACCTGTAGTAAAAACCAAAGACTCTTTTGGTGTATGATACGCATTCCAAAGTAACCCTATGGTAGGGTCAGCTAATCCACTTCTTCTAATACTCTGCAAAGGCTTATACTCTAAACCTTTACTCGCAAGTAGAGCTTGTAGTTGAGCAGTAGTAATAGGGTTAACTCCTATTTCTGAAATAGGTAAATAGGGTAAATTATGAGCTGAAACAACCTGACTAGGATTAAAATTTGGATTTACCCCAATCGTTCCACCAGATATAGAAAATTTTACCTTTGTCGTCTTTTCTCGATAAGGGATAATCACGCCTACCGTTATATTTTTAGTGATTCCATACCCAAGCATAAACTTTGTATAACTAGACTCTAACTCTATCTCTGTTTTAGTTGTTCCTAAAGTCGCCCCTTCTCCAAAAAGTGCCAATGAAGAGAAAACATCTTTATTTAGATTTAATCCATTATAGTTAGCACCTATAGATTCTTGATTACCACTATTGTTATAGGAATATTTTGTGCTTCTATTTTTTCCCTCTATCCGAATAGCCCAATGACCATTGGGAGCTAAAGACGATAATGCATGTTTGGTGGAAGAGCTGAATTCATCAGTACTAAAAGCTATAGAGATGTAAAAAGAAAGGAAAAGAGGTGTTTTTATAAATTGAATAGGAGACTCCTTATCTATAATAAATTGGACTAAAGATATAAGCATATCCAATTAATTCTAAGAAAACCCCTTAAAATTTATACCACAAGTGAAACCCATAATAGGGTTTTGCTATGGCATCTATCCCTTTGCTATAATCAAACATTAAGCTTAAGTGGTCTGCCCCTTTTACAGAACCTGAAAGACCTATTG
>CAYPCV010000060.1:0-8596 GCA_964409295.1 uncultured Sulfurovum sp. | reverse complement strand
ACAACTTCTTGTTTTAGCTTGATTGAACCAAAGTTTATACTTCCTGATACCATAAATGCTAAAACAATATTAAGTTCTCGCTCTTCATTAAAGACATTGGTTTTTACTCCAGCCCCTTTGGCCGTAGCTTTCCAGTTTATTTTTCTTATATCATCGCCATGCTCATAGTCTCTTATTTCTCTAAAATCTAAACCATCACCCTTGAATGCTGTAAGATGTTCTCCTAAGTTTCCTGAGAAGACATCTTTTTTTGCTCGAAGTAGTATCTCTTGTGCTACTGGATTCATTAGGGTACTTTAATGGTTTCAATAATAGTTTTTATAATATCATCAGCTGTAATGTGTTTGGCTTGTGCTTTGTAGTTGAGTATAATCCTATGACGTAGTACCGAGGGAGCGATGTAACTAATATCTAAAGGGGTTACAAAATCATTACCACGAATCAGTGCAATAGCAGAAGATGCCTTATATAAGTCGATAGAAGCTCTTGGGCTTGCTCCGAACTCTATATACTCTGCTATTGCTTCACAACCATACTCTTTTGGAAAACGGGTAGCAAAAATAATCTTGGTCATGTACTCTTTTATTGCATCATCTACATGAATTTTTTTGAATGCTTCTTTAATGGTTTTTAACTCTTCCCATGAAGCTACAGGTAAAACCTCTTCAAATCCATGAATGGCTACACGATTGACAATCTCCAACTCCTCTTCAAGAGTGTTGTATCCTACAACAACTTTAAGCATAAAACGGTCGAGTTGAGCTTCAGGTAGACGGTAGGTTCCCTCTTGCTCTACAGGGTTCTCTGTTGCCATAACTAAAAAAGGTTCATCTACTTTAAAGGTTGTATCACTAATAGTTACTTGTCGTTCTTGCATCACTTCGAGTAGAGCAGCTTGTACTTTTGCAGGAGCTCGGTTAATCTCATCAGCAAGTAAGAGGTTGGTAAATATTGGTCCTTGCTTTACAGAGAACTCTCCAGATTTTGGATTATAAATCTCTGTCCCTGTTACATCACTAGGAAGTAAGTCGGGTGTAAATTGAATTCTTTTAAAATCAATTCCTAATGCTTTTGATAAAGCATTAATTGCTGTTGTTTTTGCCAAACCTGGCACACCCTCGACTAAAATATGTCCATTTGCAATCAGTCCAACTAATAAAGAGTCAACTAACTCCTCTTGACCAACAATAATCTTTTTTACTTCTTCTTTTATAGCGTTTATTTTATTCATAATATATTTCTCATCCTATGGTCTATTTTTAAAATTATAAAATCATTTTCTTAATCATTGGTTAATGTGTATTGATACGTTCTTATTTATTGGAGTAATTTTTAAGGAATCTAATCTAGCCTAAATTTAATCTATTTACATTAAAATGGGAAAAAAATGAGATAAGGTAGAGATATGAAATTATATTATTATGCATTTACAGGTCATAAATATGGACTAGATAGAATGAAACGTGGAGCAGTTATTTTAAATAAACTAAGAGAGAGTGGAGTTGAAACCATGCTTTTGGTAAATGATTTTAGAGCAGGTTTAGTGGCTCGTGATTTTGGTGTTCCTGAATCAATAACTATTGAAGGTATTCAAGATATTGATGCTATTGCACAGATAGGAGACTCTGTGATTATTGATTCTCCTGAAGATGACCATGGTCGCTTGGTCAAATATTGCTCAGATTTTAAATCGGTATTTAGATTTTCTGAACATTTGGAGGATAAAAGTATTCATGGCGAGGTAATGTTAAGGCTTGATTGTAAAGATGAGAGTTGTATCTCCTCTCTTATTGTAGATGATACTTATTTTGAAGAGCATACAAAAGAGAATAGAACTTTGTTCTTTTTAGGCGATTCTGATGCAAATAAGACGATTTTAAATAATGCAGACTTTTTTAAAGATATGAATATGGAACTGCTCTTAGGAAACTACTTTTATGTTAAGTATGAGAGTGATTTAGAGAAGATTTTTGATACCTTACATGAAGCAGAAGAGTATATGGATTTAATCTGTTCCTCTTCACGTGTTATAACAGCATCATTTCAAACAGCTCTTGATGCATCTGTTGCAGGAGCAGAGGTTATTTTTATAGAAAATAATGAATTATGTGAAGGGCAGAGAGAAATATTGAATTTGCTTAAAGTTATATTAATTATTAAATTTAATAAGCTTGAATATCAACATGCTCTATTAAAAAACGTTTCAAGAGCATCTAATGCAATAGAAAGAATCGAAACAATTATCAATAAAATCATTAATAGACTCTAAAATATGCTAAGACTTAATTCTCTTTGCCTTATAATAACTTAAATTTATTATAAAGGATGATTATGAGTGATAGACGTGATTTCATGGGTATGGCTTTAGGTGGTTTTACTGCCTTAGGTGGTATCGGTGCATTGATGGCGATGAAAAAAACTTGGGACCCACTTCCAAGTGTCAAAGCTGCTGGTTTCACAACAGTCGATTTAGCAGGTGCTGAAGAGAATGTTTTAGTGGTAGAAAAGTGGAGAGGTAAACCAATATTTGTATTGAAAAAACCAAAAGATGCTAAAGCAAATGATAGAGATATTATTGTAGGTGGAGAGAGATTCCATGTATCTATTGGATTGTGTACACACCTAGGGTGTATTCCTGCCTATGATGGTGGAAATGAAAAGTTTAAGTGTGCCTGTCATGGTGGAGAGTTTGATACAGCTGGTATTAACCTTCCTGGTCTTCCTCCTCCAACACCACTAGAGATTCCACCATTTAAAATTGATGGTACGAAGTTGGTTCTAGGTGAAGCTGGTCCTGAGTATAAAAAAATGCTAGATGCTGGCATTACGGCATAAGGGAGAGTAGATGGCACGAATAGAAAATGCAAAAAGTATTGGTGAGTGGTTAGATCAGCGTATTGCGATAGAGACACTTAAAAAAGTTATGCAGACTGAGTACTGGATTCCAAAAAACATAAACTTCTTATGGGCAATGGGTATGGTTCTTGCAGCTACATTTGGTATTCTTTTAGTTTCAGGAATTTTCCTTTTAATGTATTATCAACCAGGTGTTGATACAGCATTTGATTCAGTAAACTACTTGATTATGACAGAAGTTGGTTATGGTTGGTTGTGGAGACATATTCATGGTGTTGGTGCATCTTTGGTCTTCTTAATCATTTATATTCACATGTTTACAGGTATCTATTATGGTTCATATAAAAAAGGTAGAGAGCTTATCTGGATTTCAGGTATGTTATTATTTGTACTTTTTTCTGCTGAAGCATTCTCTGGATATATGTTACCTTGGGGACAGATGAGTTACTGGGCTGGTATGGTTATTACTAACTTATTCTCTGGTGGTTCATTAGAGGCTTATGGTCTTGTTGAGTGGATTAGAGGAGATTATGTTCCTGGTCAAGCATTCTTAACACGTTTCTTTATGTTACACGTTCTTCTTATGCCATTGATGATTATCGGTGCGATTGTATTCCACTTTGGAACACTTAGAATCCCACATGTTAACAACCAAGATGGAGAAGATTTTGATTATGCTGAAGCTGCAGAGCTTTATAAAGCAGGTAAGGTAAAAGAGTCTAAAGTTATTCCTTTCTCTCCAGTATTCTTATCTAAAGATATATTTGTAATGGGTGTTTATTTTGTATTGTTCTTCTTCCTTGTATTCTACAAGTTTGAATTTGCAATGGACCCTGTTAACTTTGACCCTGCAAATGGTTTAAGTACACCTGCACACATTTATCCTGAGTGGTACTTCTTATGGTCTTATGAGATTCTACGTCCATTCTCTAAAGATGTTGGTCTAATTGCTTTTGCTATTGCGCAGGTTATCTTCTTTACACTTCCATTCTTGGATAGAAGTCCAAATGTTGCACCTGCAAACAGAAGAGGATTGTTTAACATTTGGTTCTGGGTACTACTATTAGATGTACTTGTATTAACATTTATGGGTAAATTACCACCAACAGATGCAACATTCGCAGCAATCGGTGCATTCTCTGCATACCTGTTCTTTGCATTGTGGATTGTATTACCAATTATTACTAAATTAGAAAAAAAGCTGTAAGGAGGATAGGATGAATAAAGAATTAAAAATATTCGCAGTTGTTGCAGCTTTTACGCTAGCGTTATACTACGGAGTTGAGCCTTTTGCTCACTCTCAAATGCACAAGCATGTCGAAGGACAAAACCTTGTGTATGATGGAAAAGCTGATATAGAAGCGGCAAAAGATGAAAAAGTGAAAGCTACAAAAGAGGCTTTCTGGGCAGATGTTGCAAAGATAGCAGAGCTTAAAGGCGATGCTGGAGCTGGAGAAGCTACTTTTGCTATGTGTGGTGGTTGTCACATGGATGGTGCAGCAAACATGGGTGGTGTTACACCTCCTAGCCTTGACCATGCAGGTGCAATTTATGACAAAAATTACTTAATTGCGTTGATTAAAGACCCAGCAATGGCATCTAATGTTGACCATAAGTATCCAAATGGAACAATGACTCACCCAATGGGTAGCATTAGCTCTATGGTATCTGCTCCTCAAGATATTGCTAACGTTGTTGCATATCTGCAAGAGAAAAAAGCAGGTCACGTTACACCAAGAGAAGCATATAAAGAGGCTTGTGGTCGTTGTCATGCTAACCGTTATGGTAAGTTGACTCAATTAGGAGAACTTCCTAAGACTAAGTCAAATATTGCTACTGGTAAAGATATTGATAGAATGAAGTATGACCAAAAAGTTGCAGAAGAGCAAGCTGCTGTTGCTGCTTACATGGGTAAACTTCCACCAGATTTATCTATTATGATTAGAGCAAGAGGCGAACACTTCTTACATACATTTGTTGAGAATCCTCAATCTCAGCTTGCTGGAACAGCAATGCCTAGAGTTGGTCTTAATCATGAAGGTATGGAGAAAGTTATGGAATTCTTAGCAGAGACAGGTGACCCATCTGCACCTGCTAGAGCAATGGCTGGACCATGGGTAATAGGATTCTTTATTCTATTTACTATTCTAGCTTATCTTTGGAAAAACTCTCTTTGGAGAGATTTACACTAATTAACTCAATGAAGGTAGAGAATTTCTCTATCTTCATCTCACTTCTTACTCACTTCATACCCTCTTTCTAATATTTAATAATATTATTTAATAATTTAAGTTGTATAATAGATGCTAATTAAGAATTTTTATATGAATTTAATATTTTTTATTTAAAAAACTTGATTAGACATAAAAAGGACATATTTTTTCTTTATACTTATCTTAACAAAGAGTTAAAAGGAAAAAAATGAAAAATTTAAGTTTAGCAACCATAGTAGGATTAGCAACACTCTCTAGTAGTTTATTTGCCGTAGAAAGTACATCTGTAACACTTGATACTTTAATTATATACAGTCAAGGAGCAGAGACTCTCTATAATGGTGATGTTGAGACAAGAATTAACTATTTAGTGGAAAGTACTAATAAAATTTATAAGGATAGTGGATTAAATGTAACATTGAATCCTGTAAAAATTCAACAATACCAAATGGACGATACAGCAACTTCAGGAACGGTTTTATCAGATATACGGCAAGATTCAGAGATTCAGAGAATTAGAGATGAAGTAGGAGCAGACAATGTTGTTATCTATAGACCTTATGCCAATGATGGAGCTTGTGGTTTAGCCTATCAAAATAACTATCTTAATGACCCAAGTGCAACATGGGTTGAAGCTTATGCTTATGCACATATCTCTATTGATTGTGGAGGATATGTAACAGCTCATGAAGTGGGACACAATACAGGATTAGGACACTCATCAGCACAAGGCTCTGTTGGGGCTTATGAGTATGCACGAGGTCATGGAGTACAAGATAACTTTACAACTATTATGGCGTATGAAACATCGTATAATGGTGCCAAAGTTAATAAATACTCTAGTCCATCTTTAGATTGTAATGGTTTACCTTGTGGTATTGAGGAGGGGGAAACGAATGCAGCTGATGCCGTTAAAGCACTTATCCAAACTCTTCCTTTGGTAGAAAATTTTAGAGAGCATATTGTTGTTGAGACAAATACAACGGATACTACTACCGATACAAACACTACAGATAATAGTGGAGAAGAGAGAAACACAACAGACCCTATTGTAGATGATGGGGATGATAATAGTGACAATAATGAAACCATTGATGATGATGCTCAAAGATTAGCAGATGCACTTAAGGCCTATAATGACCAATTGGCAAAAGTTGATGCTGATAGAGAAGAATTGAGTAAACTAAAAGAGATTGTAAATGATAAAAAAGATACTCTAAAGAATATTCGTATAGAGTATAGAAAACAACGAACTGCATATAAAGAAATAATAACTGAGTATAGAAAACTTATAAAAGCCTATAGAGTAACGATTAAGGATTATAGACAAGCACGTAGAGACTATAGAGCTAAAAAAATTACAAAAGAGCAGTTTAATACAGTAATAGCAAAAGTATATACAGCAATAGATAACTATAAAGCATACTATACAGATGTTTTACTCCCAGCATATACGGTATTAAAAGAGTTTAAAGAGAAAACAATTCAACCTGCTATTGATGAGCGTAAAGAGGCTTATACTAACTATAGAGCTTTTTATAACGATGTCTATAGAGCAGATGTTGCAACATTAATAGAGTTAAAGAACGCTTATCTTGCACTTACATAAAATACATGATAACATTAAAGGAGAGAGTTTTTTCTCCTTGTCACACTTTTTATCAAAAGGGAATTTATGAAAAAAATTATAATTTTGTCAATACTTTTTATTTTAGCTCTTCTAAGCTATAATGTACTCTCTACTCCTAATTCCATCCCCATTTCCATAGAAGAAGAGATTTTAGAAGCCCCACCACTTGAAGATGAAGCATCACTATTTGACGAGCAAGAAGTTAATTTAGAGCCTATAAAAGATATTGTAGAGGAAAATTATGGACTTTTAGCTATTAAAAAAATGCCTTTAAAAAATGGTTTAGATGAAGATGAACAGGAGCTAAAAGATATTATGGTTGAGGCAGACATGGAAGAGGTAAAAAAAGATTTTCCTACCAAAAAAGGTATCTCGCCACTCATTGCTATTGATTTACAAAAAGGAGCTATTTCTAAGCTAGAAGTTGGAGATAAAATCTCATTGCCGTATATGGGTGCAGGAGAATATGAGGCAACTATAACAACAAAAAAAACCCATAAAAATGGTAGTGTGACGGTTACAGGTAACTTAATAGATTCAGGAAATGAATACTCTATTGTCTTAACCGAAGGCAAAAATATGAGCTTTGGAAGTGTTACAACACCTAATGGTACTTTTGAGATAGAGACAAAAGATGGGAAAGGATATGTCTATTCAACCACAAGTATTGATAATAAATGGATTGATTATAGTAAGAGTGATACTTTAGAGCCTCATCCACACTAATCTATATTTTTACTAGATTTATAGTAAAATACTCTATTACTATAAGGCAAAACATATGAAAAACATATTTAGAGAATACGATATAAGAGGAATTTTCGAGCAAGAGTTAAATGAGAAGATGGTAAAACTCATTGGATATTTTTTTGGTCAAAGAGTTAAAGGCGAAAAAGTGATAGCCATTGGATTTGATGCTCGTTCACACTCTCCTATTTTACGAGACTATTTAACATCAGGTTTAAATTATGCAGGATGTAAAGTCTTGGATATGGGAATGGTGGCAACCCCTGTCAATTACTTCTCAAATTATATTTCTCACGATGGAATAAAAACCGATGCTTCTATTATGATTACAGGTTCTCATAACCCTTCTGAATACAATGGATTTAAAATAACCTTAGATAAAGCTCCTTTTTTTGGAGAAGAGATTTATAGCTTAGGCGATGAAATTATTGCTAATCAAGATGTTAAGATTCCCAATAATACTACCTCCACACTTATTGATGTAAAAACTCCTTATATTAACTACATGGTAGATAACTTTTCACATCTAAAAAAGATGAAAACAAAAATGGTTCTTGATGCAGGAAATGGGGTGGCTGATACGGTTATTTCAGATATTTTTGATGCTTTAGCCTTTGATTATAAAGGTCTCTATATGGAACCCGATGGAACGTTCCCAAATCATCATCCTGACCCATCTGTTGAATCTAACTTAGTAGATGTCAAAAAAGCATTGGCAGAAGAGGGAGATATAGCCTTTGCTTATGATGGAGATGCAGATAGAATTGCAGTTCTTACCCATAAACATAATATAAAAGGCGATCAAATGGCTCTGCTCTATGCTATGAAAATGGAGAACCCAACCGTTATTGGCGAAGTAAAATGTTCACAAGTTATGTACGATGAGTTAGAACGCCGAGGGGCTACAGCGATTATGTACAAAACAGGACACTCAAACTTAAAAGTAAAAATGCGAGAGACAGGTGCTGATTTAGCCTGTGAAGTAAGTGGGCATATCTTCTTTAAACATCGCTACTTTGGTTATGACGATGAATTTATGCAACACTTCGTATGTTAGAGTTAATTTACGATGGAATTGATTTAGATGCTGAGATTGATGCTCTTCCAAAAGTTTTCTCGACCGAAGAGTTAAAAGTAGAGACTTCAGAAG
>CAYPCV010000059.1:0-4361 GCA_964409295.1 uncultured Sulfurovum sp. | reverse complement strand
GTTTTTCAATAATTGGCCCACCTGGGTAGCCTAAGCCCATCATTTTGGCTGTTTTATCAAAGCTTTCTCCTACCGAATCATCAATAGAGGTGGCTAAAATGGTCATTTTCTCTAAACTCTCTACACGAATAATCTGTGTATGCCCTCCCGAAATAAGCAAGACTAAAAGGGGTAAAATTTGTTCCTTTTCTATAAAGAGTGAATATATATGCCCCTTTAAATGATGTACAGCAAGTAGAGGAATATCAAGGCTTACTGCAACAGTTTTTGCCATAGCAATTCCCTCTATCAGTGTGACCCCCAGACCTGGTTGATTGGTTACTGCCACGGCTTTTAAATCTGAAAAATAGGGTTTACACTCTTCTAAAATATTAGGTAAATCAATGGCATGAAGCCTAGAAGCAAGTTCAGGAACAACACCTCCATAACAGGCATGCTCTCTCTCTTGACTTATCTTTTTATGAAATATGAGTTCGTTATTTTCTATTTTTGTAATTGCAATTGAGCTGTCATCACAGCTCGATTCGATGCTTAGTATCATTTTCTCTCTTTAATATTAAGTTCTCTATAAATTCCCACTTCCCATACCCACTATCTGCATTAATATGCCCTGCATCTTTAATGACTGTATAGTTTGCTCCAATGGTTTTTGCTAGTGCTTGGGCTTCATCTAGTTTTATCCAAGGGTCGTTACTTGAAACAATAAGTTTTATACTCTTTGCATAGATATTAGAGGGGATTTCACAAGGGAAAAAGGTTTTAATGGTTGCCTCTTGGGTTTGTAGACTTGGAGGCGAGACCATAATAAGGTTTTCTATTTCGTTTATCTCTTCTTGGCATAACCAAAACCATAGCGTGTTGGCTAAAGAGTGGCAGACTACGGTGGTGGGTTGAAACTCTTCTAAAATTTTTTTGACTTGGCGTAGCCATCGGTTTTTGTTTGGGAAGTGACAGTTATCCAAAAGTGGGAAAGAGACTGTTCCATAATTCTTTGCTATTTCACTTGCCAGTTCGGCTTGCCAATGGGGATGGTCTGACCCACCCCATCCGTGTAGGATTAATATTTTATCGGACATATTGGCGAACTTCACGGTCTATTTCAATAATTTCTGCTATATTTTTTGCTCGAACATTATCAAATTTTTTATAGGCATCTAAAACCATTTTCCCCATTCCAAAAAAAGTTATCTCATCTTTTTCAAATTTTTTGATTGCCTCTTCATTGACAGCATTGACAACCACACCCAAATGAGGGTTGTCAAGTAGGTGTTGTTTTATTTCCCAAATAGGGTAACGTTCTGCTGTAATTGGTAAGAACTCTATTGAACCCATTTTTAGTAAATCTACAGGGGGTAAAATCTCCTCTTCTACTTTTCCTTGTAAGGCAAAAGCGATAGGGAGTTTCATATCTACTCCTGCAAAGTGGGCAGTGGTTGAACCATCTTTAAACTCAGCTAGTGCGTGAATTATTGATTTTTTTTCTATAAAGGCATCAATATTTGAGCTATCAAAGAGCCATTTTGCTTCGAGCAGTTCAAAGAGTTTGTTGGTCATGGTGGCTGAATCTATGGTGATTTTATTTCCCATTGACCAGTTTGGGTGTTTTAGGGCTTGGCTAAAGGTAGCTGTTTGCATATCGTTTATATCCCAATCTCTAAATGCTCCACCCGATGCTGTGACATAGAGCTTAGAGAATGGGCGTTCGCCCATTAAGTACCAGAGTCCAAAGTGTTCGCTGTCAATAGGTACAATTTTGCTCATATCAATAAACTCTCCTGCTACAACTAGGGATTCTTTATTTGCAAGGGCTACTTTTCGTCCAAGTTCTATCGCTTTTAGGGTAGGGGCTAATCCAACATAACCAACCAAGGCATTGACAATGGTTGGGCTGTTGGTCAGTTTAAGAAGTTCTAATATTCCTGCATCGCCACAGAAGACATTTGGATGATTGACTTTTGATTTGTCTGATTCGTTGGCAATGGCAACGTATTTGGGTTTAAATTCTGCTATTTGTTGATTGAGTAGGTCAATACTTCGTCCTGCTACAAGTGCTTCAACGTTGATATTGTAACGTTTGGCAATGAGCAGGGTATTGACACCGATTGAACCCGTTGACCCTAAAAGAACAATGGACTCCATTATAGAAATGCTCTCAATGCAATAACCATAATAATTGCCCCAAAGAGATACCCATCTAATCTGTCAAGTACTCCACCGTGTCCAGGGAAAATATCTCCTGAATCTTTTACACCTGCTTCACGTTTGATGTAGCTTTCAAAGAGGTCTCCAAATACTGAAGCGATAGAGGTCAAGATAGAGACAACAAGTGCCACAATGAACGGTACTAAATCCATAAAGTATCCCATCACTGTTCCTGCTACGGTTGCAAAGAGAATTCCACCAATTACACCCTCTAATGTTTTGTTTGGAGAGGTTGGGGAAAACTGGGTTTTACCCACACTTTTACCCACAAAAAATGCACCTGTATCGGTTACAGCTACAATGACAAGTAACCATAGCATCCAATCGATACCAAAGTCACGGTAGAGCATAAACATAAAGAGAAAACCACTAACAGGATAGAGAAAAGGGATAAGAAGTTTTTTCTTGATATGCTCTTGTGTGTAGGCAAGTTTTGCACCAAAGAAGATTGCCATAATAAAGAACAAATCATCTGGATTTGGATAAATATAGGCTGTCAACCAAATAACTGTTGCATAGAGATAGGGCGATTTCCTTTGGATTCCAAAAAGTTTGATTGCTTCATGAAACCCAACAAAGTAAAATGCACCCAAGTAGACCCACATAAGTAAATCGTTGTCAATAAGACCAACAATAATGGTCACAGCTAAAAGTGCAATTGCAGTTAACCAACGTTCTGCATTGTCTGTTATAAATTTCATAAAAAACCCTTCGTTATATAAGATTATATTATAGCATTAAAGGGCTTATTCTCTTATCTCTATCCCCTCTTTTCTCACACGAACAGTTTTATATTTGTCATATTCGACACTTGAACCCTCTTGAATTTTGACAAAACGTCGTTTACAGTAATCTACTTCATAGTCTCCTGCTTGGGTTAGAGAGAAGTCCACACAGAGTTTGGCTGCTTTTTCAATAATGCTATCAGGTAAATTTTGTTTATCGGTCTTTATGATGAGGTGTGAAGAGGGAATGTCCCGTATGTGCATCCAAATATCATTTGATTTTGCCAGTTTTAATAGTGCTTGATTCTCTTTTGAATTTCTTCCTATTAGAACTTTGTGGTCATCAATCCAAAAGAGTTCACACTCTTTTATTTTCTCTTTTTTACGTTGTGCTTTGGCACGTTTTGGAACTAGAAGTTCAAGCTCATGAGACGAAGAGGCTTGCTGTATGGCATGGTACATATTATTGTAAAAATTAATTTTTGTTGATAAGTTTTCCTCTTCTATATGCACATTTTTTGCTTTGGTTTTGGCTCGTTTCCCTTGATTGAAAAAATATTCACTGATACGGTTTGGTACAACTCCTTTTGGAAGTTTAATTGTAATCTCTTGCCCTTCAAAATCATAGGTTTTCAACTTGGTATCATATGGTTTAATTTGATAGAGATTTGCCAGTACAATATTGGCAATATTTTGATATTTTTTTGCTTCTATAGCTAAACTTTCGGCAGAGGGAAGTTTGCTAAAAAGCTTTTGTAGTTTATCTCTTTTTTTTGCAACGCTTAAGAGCTTCTGTTTTTTTAATCCTTGAATACGTTTGTGTTCAAAATCGATATATTTCTGTTTTAGATAGGCTTCAATATCTTCTATTTTTTTATTTTCCTCTTTTTGAGGATAAGGAGGCAGAGAAAGAAGTTCAACTCCAGGGCGAATAACTCTAAAGGAGCTGTTCGCATCAATATGTCGTAATGCCTCAATAACCACTTCATTTTCATCTATCAATATTGCATTGGTATGTCGCCCTGTAAATTCGAACTGCAAGACAATATTTTTCTCTTTATATGCACTTTTAGGAGCTAAAGTCAAGCGTAAAATTCTATCATTATTAGGGGTATCTATGTTTAAAATTTTTGAGGCTGAAAGTAGAGAGTGTATAAGATTATCAAATGGTGCATTATAACCTTGAAGTGGACGTACAGAATCCGAAATATAGACAAAGCTTTCGCCTCGTGTCATATTAAAAAAGAAACTATTATCTCTATCAAAAGTGAGTTCAATTGTATTATTTTCTACTCTTCTTGCTCTGGAAATATAGGTAAATTTTGAAAAGTGTGTAACAATAGAAGTAAGTTCATGCTGTTTAATGATGTTTCCTTTTTAATTAAATATTCAAAGTGATATATTAACTAAACTTTCATATAATGTAGACAAAAA
>CAYPCV010000058.1:0-3370 GCA_964409295.1 uncultured Sulfurovum sp. | reverse complement strand
ACAAGTTTCACAGCGTCATCTGTACCAGATGTTCTCATGTTTGTAAGTGCTTTACCTTTAAGTGGATTCACATCAAGGTCACCAGGTCTTGCAGACTCACCGATAACCATACCTGAATATACTTTTTCTTGTGGGCTAATAAACATGACACCACGTGCTTGAAGGTTGTAGATAGAGAAGGCTACTGCTTCACCATCATCCATAGATACCAATGCACCTGGTGTTCTAGATACAACTGTTCCTGTGTATGCTCTGTACTCTAGGTAAGAGTGGTTCATGATACCTTCACCTTTAGTGTCTGTAAGGAACTCATTTCTAAACCCAATAAGTCCACGTGCAGGGATTTCGAATTCAAGTCTGATAGTTCCGTCAGGCATAGGCGTTAGGCTTGTCATATTTGCTTTTCTTTTTCCAAGCTTTTCAATAGCAACACCTTGGAACTCTTCTGGAACGTCAACTACCAAATGCTCAAATGGTTCCATTTTAACACCATTCTCCTCTTTGGTAACAACTTCTGGACGTGCTAGCATAAACTCGAAACCTTCACGTCTCATGTTTTCTGCCAAAATACCAATTTGAAGCTCACCACGACCTGAAACTTTGAAAGATGCATCTCCCATAGGCTCCATACGCATAGCGATGTTGGTCTCCATCTCTTTCTCTAAACGCTCTTTAATTTTATTTGAAGTTACATGTTTACCCTCTTGTCCAGCCAAAGGTCCATTGTTTACAGACATAATAACGGAAAGTGTAGGCTCTTCAACGTGCATTGGGTCAAGTGCTACAGGGTTTGATTTGTCACAAACAGAATCTCCAACATCAATATCAGAGAAACCTGCAATCGCTACAATATCTCCTGCTTCTGCCTCTTCTATATCAATTCTATCAAGACCTTTAAATCCAATAAGTTTTGAAACTCTTGATTTACTTTTTTCTCCTGAGGCTTTAACTAATAAATACTCATCACCTTTTTTAATTTTACCATTAAAAATACGAGTAATACCAATACGTCCCACAAAATTATCAGAATCAAGTGTAAATACTTGTGCTTGTGTATCAGCATCAGGCGACCCTTTTGGATAAGGAACATGCTCAATAATTGCATCAAAAAGAGGAACCATGTCTCTATTTTCATCTTCCATCTCATGTTTTGCATAACCATCACGAGCAGCTGCATAGAGTACAGGGAATTCAAGTTGATCTTCATTCGCATCAAGTGCTACTAAAAGGTCAAACACTTCATCCATAACTCTATCTGGGTCAGAACCCTCTTTATCAATTTTGTTAATAACAACTACAGGAATAAGACCAAAGGCAATTGCTTTTTTCAAAACAAATTTTGTTTGAGGCATAACCCCTTCTTGTGCATCTACCAATAAAAGTACACCATCAACCATCTTTAAAACACGCTCAACTTCTCCACCAAAATCGGCGTGCCCTGGAGTATCAATAATATTAATTTTATGTTCTCCATAAGTAATAGCTGTATTTTTAGAAAGAATGGTAATTCCTCTCTCTTTTTCAATATCATTAGAGTCCATGGCTCTCTCTTGAACCTCTTGATGATCTGCGTACGTTCCAGACTGCTGAAGAAGTTGGTCAACAAGGGTTGTCTTACCGTGGTCAACGTGTGCAATGACGGCAATATTTTTGATTTTTTGCATTTAGGGTTTCCTATACTATTTAATAATTACGCGAATTATATCGAAAAGAGTTTACAGATAGCTCTTTAATCATTTTTTAAGAGAAAATTAAGAGTAATTAGTTACATATATTGCTATAATTTAATTAAAAATTAAATATATTTTAGGAGCTTTAAAATGGAAATAACTCTCATGCACCATACCCCTTTAGAGGTTTGTGCACATGCCATTCGAACCTGTTGGCAAAGTTTTGACAAAAGTGATGAAGGTGGAGAAAAAGATAAAGCTTTAATTAATAGAGTTGGGAATAAATACAAACATGCCTCTACTTTAGAACATCTTGTCTATACCTTTTACATAAAGGGAGTCTCTCGTGCATTATTACAAGAATTAGCTCGGCATCGAATTTCCAGTCCAAGTGTTAAAAGCACACGATATACATTAAAAGAGTTAAAGGAGTCTTATCCATTTAAAGAAGATGACTACAAAGGAGCAGAAAAATTTATTGTACTTACAGGAAATAATCTTGTTGATACAGCTTCAATTAAGGCACTCAATAATCTTCAAGAGATTTTAAAAATGGGTACATCAAATGATATTGCAAAATTCTGTTTACCAGAAAGTTACAAAACGGAACTTACATGGACTATAAATGCACGAAGTCTACAAAATTTTATAGAACTAAGAAGTAATAAAGCAGCTCTTTGGGAAATTCAAACCTTAGCACATAAACTTTTCAATTCTCTTCCAAGTGAACATCAGTACCTTTTTCAAGAAAAAATATATAATAATCAACAAAACTAAATATATGTTAAGGTATTAACTCTCTTTATTAAATGATTCAAGAGTTATTTTAACCTACTTATGTTATACTATCTTATATTTTATTATTTAAGGAGATTTCGATATGAAATTAACAAGTTCAATTGTAGTAATTGCTGCACTTAGTGGTATGAGTTTTGCGGGTGGTATGATAATGGAACCAGCATATGAGAATGAAATTGTAGAAGTTCCAGTAGAACCAGTAGTTGTAGTAGAACCTAAAAAAGAAGAAGTTGTAGTGGTTAAGGAAATTCCAAAACCAAAGCCTGTTGTTGTTGAAAAACCTGCTGAGCCATCAGGTCTATACATTGCTGGTGGTCTTACAGATGTTGCTATTGCAAATAATAATCGTGCAAGCTTATTTAAAAGTAAACTTGGTCAAGATAGACAAATTGGATTTACAGGAAAACTTGGTTATGACTTTATGGACTATCTAGGTGCTGAATTAAGAGGTACTTATGGTATAGCTAAAGATGATGGTAATAAATTTAAACAAATTGGTGCTTACCTTAAACCAAACTATAATGTAACAGATGCAATTAACCTTTATGGTCTACTTGGTGCATCTAAAACAAATCCTGGTGTAGATTCAGAAACAGGATTCTCTTATGGTGCTGGTCTTGATTATAAAATTCCAGGTAGCGATAAAGTTTCAGTATTTACAGATGTAGTTAACTACATGAAAAAATCAAATACTGCTTCTCAATGGGGTCTTACACTTGGTGCAGCTTACCAATTTTAGGATTTATATTATATAACAACCTTTTTTAGGGTTGTTATATTTCAAACCGTCCACTCTCTTCACTTAAAATATCTCTAAAAATTTCATGTATATTAAGTTTTTATACATATTTTAAAATTTTTTGGGAGATACACTCTATGCGACTCGTACTTTTTCTTAGCCT
>CAYPCV010000057.1:0-3071 GCA_964409295.1 uncultured Sulfurovum sp. | reverse complement strand
TACTGTATCAATAAATGAGTATAATAAAGAACCATATTCATCATACGCTCTCCACATCATACCTTGAGTAATACCTGCAATCCACATAGATGTAAAGTAAAGAACAATACCTATAGTTTGAATCCAGAACTGTTTTTCCATTAATGATTTAGAGTATAATTCTCTTTTGTACATTCTTGGAGCCATATGGAATAGTCCAGCCATAATCATAAATCCAACAAATCCTAAAGTACCATCATGAACGTGACCAGGAATCCAGTCTGTAAAGTGAGCAATAGCATTTACTGATTTAATAGCTTGAATAGGACCTTCGATAGTTGATAACATATAGAATGTTGAACCAAGAATCATAAACTTAATCAATGGAGATGATTGAAGCTGTTGCCACTCACCCTTCATTGTAAGAAGCATGTTAATCGCAGAACCCCAAGATGGTAAAATAAGAACAACTGACATTGTAGAACCCATAGTCTGAACCCAATCAGGAACAGTAGAGTAAATTACATGGTGTCCACCAGCCCATAAGTAAACAAACATTAATCCCCAGAACGCAAGAACTGAAAGTTTATATGAGAATACATTTTGACCAGACTCTTTTGGTAAGAAGTAATAAACTATACCAATAATCGGTGTTGTAAATACGAATGCAACAGCATTGTGTCCATACCACCATTGAACCATAGCATCATTAGTACCAGAATACATAGATACAGAGTGTAAAATTGAACCTGTTCCTGAAACAAAGAATGTTGGAACTTCCATATTGTTAAATAGGAATAACATAGCAACAGCTAAGAATGATGACATGTAGTACCAAGTAGAAACATAAAGTGTTCTCTCTCGTCTCATACCAATCATACCAAACATTGCTACACCCCAAAGAACCCACCATACAACGATAAGTAAATCAAGTGGCCACTCTAATTCTGCGTACTCTTTAGAAGTTGAAACACCCATAATTAATGTTACTACTGCTAAGAGAATAGTTATAAAATAGAGCCAAAAATGAAGTCGTGTAACGACTGTAAGGAATTTTGACTCCTTAATAGACATCTTTAATGTTCTCTGACCAACATAGTACCATGTTGCAAAAATACCACTTAAGGTAAATCCAAATGCGACGCCGTTAGTGTGAATGGGTCTTAACCTAGAAAATGTACCGTACTCTCCAGCTAAATTACTTAACTCAGGGAACGCTAATTGAAAGGCTATAATTACACCTACCGTCATACCGATGATACCAAACAAAATTGTCGCAAAAGTAAACATTTTTACGATTGAGTAGTCATACTCAAGTTGTGCATTGCTTTGCATCAATACCTCCTCTTAAAAATTTGATAGAATAGTGACATAATGTGACTATACAGTATAAATACTATAATTATAACAATTAACTTTTACTTAAAATAATCATAAATTCTTATCATGTTTACCTTCTGTTTACTTTTTGTAGAGAAAATATTTTCAACATAATTCTAAAATGTTTTTTTATGTTTTTTAAAGTCCTCTATCTAATACTCTTCTTATTAAAAGTGAGTAAAGATTCTATTTTCTGATTAAAAAATATGCTAAAATCAATCTTATTTAAATTAAGAGAGGAGAGAAATGTCCTTAGAACAGTATATTAAAGCCATTGAAGATTCTAATATTGTCTCAAAAACCAACACCGATGGAATCATTACTTTTGTAAATGATGAATTTTGCAAAATTTCTGAATTTTCACGAGAAGAGCTGTTGGGAAAAAGTCATAATATTGTGAGACATCCAGATGTTCCTAAAAAACTTTTTGAAGAACTTTGGGAGACAATAGAGCAAAAAAAAACCTATAAAAACACCATTAAGAGTATCTCTAAATACGGTTCTGCTATCTATTTGAATACCACTATTATTCCTATTTTAGATGAGAAGAATACTATTCTTGAATATATTGCTATTCGATATGATGTTACAAATGAGATAAAATCAAGTATCCATAAAGAGGAGTTGGAGCAAGCTCTAAAAGAGCAAAAGTCGCTTTTTATGCAGTCACGCTTTGCTAGCTTGGGGCAGATGCTAGCCAACATTGCCCACCAGTGGAGACAACCTCTATCCGAACTAAATTTGGTACTTTTTTCACTCAAAAAATCAGCTGAAAAACAAGATTATGATAGTCTAGGTAAGTATTACAAAAAATCCAAAGAACTAACAAAAGGAATGTCTAAAACCATTGAAATTTTTTCTGACTTTTTTAATCCCAATAAAGTACATCAAAAATTCCACTTAACAGTTGCTGTTGATGATGCTATCCGTATGATAAAAGATGATTTAGAGAGCGTGGGTATTGAAATAGAGACCTATTTAGAGGATATTTATGTTGATGGTATCTCAAATGAGCTAACACAAGTGGTAGTTAATCTTTTGATTAATGCAAAAGATGCCTTTATACAACAAGATAGACAAAGAGAAGCTTCTATTTACAAAGTTATAAAAACCATACATATTCGTGTCTCAAAATCCCATATTGGAACAAAAAGTTATGCTCTTATTATTGTAGAAGACAATGCAGGTGGCATTCCAGCCAAAGATATAGATAAAATCTTTGAACCCTACTTTTCAACAAAACATGCTTCGGTAGGTACAGGAATTGGACTCTTTATCTCCAATTTAATTATACAAAAAAGTCTACAAGGTACAATAGAAGTCATCAATACCAATAATGGTGCAAAATTTACCATAACCATACCGTTAAAAGAAGAGAGATAAGAGATGATGTATAAAGAGTTAAAAAGTATTACTATTTTACTTGCAGAAGATGAAAAAGAGCTATCTACACTAATGAAAGATGCTATTGGAGAATACTTCAAAGAGTTTATAGTTGTAGACAATGGAGAAAAAGCCCTACTCGCGTATAAAAAATATAAACCTCATATTGTCATTAGCGATATACTGATGCCAAAACTCAATGGACTTGAATTGTTAAAAAAATTAAGAGAAGAGAATGAGAAGTTACCAATTATACTCTTAAGTGCCTACAGCGACACCTCTAAACTTTTGCAAGCTATAGATAATGGGGTAAGTAAATACTTTATTAA
>CAYPCV010000056.1:0-4394 GCA_964409295.1 uncultured Sulfurovum sp. | reverse complement strand
TCTAATAGTTCGCCACTTCTAAAGCTTTTTGCACCCATAAGAGCAATATTTTTGGTGGGTACTGGTTGGGCTTTTGGTGTAAAAAATTGATTGATAGTGCTGTATTTTAGTCTGTTGTTAGAGGCTGATAGATTGGGATGGTGGGGGATAGAGTCGCTTCTTTTACAATAGGTTACAATCTCATTCTCCATCTGTTGACGCAGATTCATTAGTTTGGTATCTCTGCCACCAACTCCACCCACTTGATGCAGAAATGCGTTGGTAAAAAGCCCACCACTGCTGGTGTCTAACGACTCCTCTTTGTCTTGAGATGCAGAAAACACAATATACTCTCCAGAGCCAATTTTGCTCTCTTTTGGTCTAAATGATTTGGTTCTAATAACTCCACTTACAGCACCATCTCCAATACTCTTTGGGCGTGGTTTATTGCCAAATGCTTTAAATGCTGTTCCACTGTGACAAGAGTCCAACAGTACCATTTTTTTTGCTTGAATGCTGTTTAAGTAGCCAAACAGAGCATCATCTAAAAAGAGTTCGTTTCTCTCTCCATCGCTCAATACCAACGCCTCATCTTCGCCATCTGCTTCATCTCCACTTATATCTTTTATGTGATACCCATGACCACTATAATAGAATATAAACTCATCATCTCTGCCCAAAGATTTTGCTAGATGGCTAATAAGATACTGCTCTAGCTTCATAGACTCGGCATTACGAACCAATGTTACATGAAACCCCCAAGATTCAAATAGATTTTTCATTCTCCCAAAATCTTTTTTTACCCCTCCAAGGTCATATTTTGTTCCTTTATAATTATCCACAGCCACAACCAATGCCTCTTTTTGTGCCATAGAGATGGTGGTTAATAGAGCTGATAGTGCCAAAGTTTTAAATATTTTCATATTTCTACTCCCTTTTTTTATTTATTATAATAGTTTATAACCAATTTCTATATAAATTCATGCCTAAAAATTTAAAATAACTTTATAAATAATATTCAATTTATCCCAAACATCTCTTTATAAAGCTCTTCTATATTTCGCTTCTCTTTATAGTCTATCATATCGCCTATTTCTATGCTAACTACTTGATTGGCATGTTTATCATTTAACGATGTTCCTAAAACCTCATCGGTGTGGGTTCGTATAAACACAGGTAAAATGGGTAGCCTATTTTTCAAAGCAATAATTCTAAAGCCCTCTTTAAACCCTATGAGCGATTTTTCACTTTTATTTCGTGTTCCTTCAGGAAAGATAAAAATAGAACTCCCCTCTTTGGTATGTGATTTTATATCTGAAAAAAATCCTCCCATTTGACTCTTTTCTCTATCCAATAATACAGCTCCTCCATTGCGTACAAATACGCCAAAGAAAGGAGAGTTATAAAGCTGTTTTTTAGAAATCCACAAACCATATATAGTTGTCTCTTTTAAAGCGAGTTCAACAATTAAAGGGTCAATAATTCCTCGATGATTCGACATTAATAAAAATTGTCCATCAAGAGGTAACTTTTCTCTATTTTTTACCTCAACCGAAATTTTTAATTTCGCTAAAAGCGTTTCAGCATATTCAAGTCGAACACGTTTTTTATCTAAGGGTTGTGGGATATTTTTAAGTTTAAATCCAAATTTATTGGTTAAGAAGAGGGCATAAATTGCAAGTTTTATTTTATTAAGATTCATCTCTTATTTCCTATATATTATTCTGAATGAAAGTATATCAAAAATAGAGATGAAGTGAAAAAAATCTACCTAAATGGTCTATTTACCACCAAGAATATCACATTGTCCTGTAATCTTACAGAGTGGACAGAAATTAATCAACCCTGCGATTAGGGGAATAGCACCTAAATAGAACCATGGGTTTGAACTATAAACTCCATAGCCTATTAAAGAGGCTCCTAATACGATTCTAAATGGTCTACATATGGCTCTAACTTTTTCTACATTCATAAATGTTTCCTTTGTGTTTTTATCTAAAAGTAACTTAACACAATTATACTTTAACATCAGCCAAAGTCAATGCAAAAAGTACCTTTACACCATTTTTTTCTAAAAGCTCTCTAGCTTCGTTTAGTGTTGTTCCTGTGGTTATAATGTCATCTACCAAAATAACCTCTATATTTCTTAATCCACTATAATGAAATTTTCTTGGATTCTCTAAACGAAACTGCAAAGATTTTCCTGCATATTTAATGGAATTTTTTGCCATAAGTTTTGCATGCAATATTTTTACATTTTTATGCCTCATCGCATGGGTCAAAAGAGCTACATGGCTGTAGGTATGTTTGACATTTTCATCTACACCTAAAACGTATAGCTTATCCCTATTTTTTTGCATAAAATTTTTGATAAAAGGTCTAAAAGAGAGTTGAGCTAAAGCATTATAAATTTTAAAGCCTTGTGTAGTATGCTTGGTCAAGAGTAAATCTTCAATATGTTGATAGTTAAAGAAGCTATAAACATCTAAGCCATTTATAGTTCTTTTTGTAATTGTAGGTTTCAGTAGTTTGTGTTGGCAAGAGGTACAAAATGTTAACCAACTTAATCTATGACAAGAGAGACATCGCATATCTTTTTTAATTTAGATTATAGAATATCTCTTAGTACAATAGCGTAATGAAGGACTATAAAATTCATAATAAAAATCCCCATCGAAGAGCCACGAGAGACAATGGTTTCGAGTTTCGTTCGTTCTTTTCCATTGGTTCTAAAAGCAATAATCGTATGAATAATCGTAATAACTGTCATAATAGAGACCAAGAAGAGCTTTTCACGCAAAGCATCAATAACTTGACTGTGTGCATCAAAATTAAAGAGGACATGAACCATATTGTTCTCGAAAATCATCCAAATACCTGTTCCAATCAACAGAATTAAGACAACAATCTCAAAAAAACCAAAAATAGGACCTATTCTAGGATAGACTAACTTTTGGTCTTCTTTATTTCGTAGTGAAATTCCCAAGACAAACATAAACATAGACCCACCAATCCATGAAATAGCTGCCACAAGATGTAAGTGTATACTCCAACCCACTCAAACCCCCTTTAATTTTTAAATTTAGACATTATAGCCAAAGAGTTAAGAGTTTGCTATTGAGGTTTGTCAAGAAATATTAGTCCAATTTAAGCACAGCCATAAACGCTTCTTGTGGAACATTTACGCTTCCTATGGCCTTCATACGTTTTTTACCTGCTTTTTGTTTATCTAAAAGCTTACGTTTACGCGTAATATCCCCACCATAACATTTAGCCGTTACATTTTTACCTGTAGATTTAACGTTAGTACGAGCAATAATATCATTACCGATACTAGCTTGAATCGCTACTTCAAAAAGTTGTCTAGGAATAAGCTCTTTTAAGCTTTTAACAAATGCTAAACCTTTTGTTCTTGCACTGCTTCGAGGAACAATAATAGAAAGTGCATCAACAACCTCTCCTGCTACTTTAATATCTAGTTTAACCAAATCTCCAGGTCTAAATCCTATAGGTTCATAATCAAAACTTGCATACCCCTTGGTGGTACTTTTTAATTTATCATAGAAGTCTAAAACAATCTCATTCATAGGAATATCATACTCTAAAAGCACCCGTTCAGAATTGATATAATCCATTTTAACCTGCATACCACGTCGGTCATTCAAGAGTTTAATTACATTTCCAAGATAGTCATTTGGTACTAAAATAGTCGCTTTAATATACGGTTCATAAATAGTATCAATTTTCATCGCTTCAGGAAGTTCAAATGGATTTTGAATATCTACCCGTGTTCCATCATTTTTAAGTACTTCATAAACAACTGTTGGAGCAGAAGCAATAAGTTCAAGGTTAAACTCACGCTCTAAACGCTCTTTGATAACCTCCATATGAAGCATTCCCAAGAAACCTGTTCTAAATCCAGACCCCAAAGCCAATGAAGACTCAGGCTCAAATGAGATAGAACTGTCATTAAGTTTTAACTTGTTAAGTGCATCTCTTAAATCCTCAAATTTATCCGTTTCAATTGGGTAAATCCCTGCAAATACAAAAGGTTTAGCAGGTTCAAATCCATCAATAATTTCAGCTGTGGGATTGATAGCATCAGTTACCGTATCTCCTACTTGAAGACCATCAACCGTTTTAAGTCCTGTAACTACAATTCCAATTTCGCCTGTACCAATTCTACTGGTCTTAATCGGAGCAATAGGGTTAGGATACATCAAATCTAAGACTTGATACTCCTCTTTGGTACTCATGATTTTAATTTTTTTACCTTTTTCAATCTTGCCTTCGTAAACACGAACCAACGCCAAAGCACCTAAGTAATTATCAAACCAAGAGTCATAAATCAACGCTTTACAAGGAGCTTCCTCATCGCCAGTTGGGGCAGGAATTCTCTCTACAATTGCATCAAT
>CAYPCV010000055.1:0-9869 GCA_964409295.1 uncultured Sulfurovum sp. | reverse complement strand
CCATGTATATTTTCACTACATCTCCGTGTAGAACAGTTTCGCACAATATGTGCATTCTCAAATTTGAATAGTTTTCTTATTATCATTTTTTTTCCTCTATCTGTAAAAATTCACTCTCTATCATCTCAATAGTAGGCAACGCAGAAGCAAACTCTTTAGGTAAAACCTCTGTTAGCTCATATTTCGTAGCGAATACTCTGCTACTATCTCATCTTTCTCTTGGCACAGAATCAGCCCTATGGGTGGGTTGTCATTTTCATGAGCCAATACATCATCCACCACAGAACAATAAAAATTTATTTGTCCCGAATAGCTGGGCTTGAACTCTCCTTTTTTGAGTTCTATCACTACATAAGAGCGAAGTTTTAGGTGGTAGAAGAGTAGGTCTATGTAAAAGTCTTGCTTGGAAACTTTTAGTTTGTATTTTTTACCTATTAAAATAAGATTTTCTTTAAAACCTTGATAGTTTTTACTGTTGGTTGGCTCATTCATCCTCTATCCTCATTCAAACTCTTTTTAAACTCCAAAAGCTTTTTAAGAACACTCTTTTCACCCTCATTTTCTCTAAAAAGAGTATCCCATAACTCTTCAAACTTCTCCAATGACATCGCTTTTATATGTGCATGTTCATTTCTCAGTTTTGATATTTTTTCAATAAGTAAAACCAATTCATCTTCTACAAATATTTTAAAAATTTCATTAGAAGAAAAAAAGTCATAAAAAAATTGATTTAAAGTACTGTTATCTAAACAAAGTGTTCTTATTCCACCAAGCATTATTCCTTGTAATATAAGTTCATTATCTATTTCACTCTTATTTAGTATTACATTATTTCCTCGTTCTATACGCTGAGAAACTTTTTGATTTGGTACAGATATATTTTTCCATGGAGAACTATTATCACAAACACGACTACCAATACGAACTTGCCAAACAAACGAAGTATTTAACTCCAACTCAATCAATTTCCAAAATCCACTCCCTGGCATGGAGTAATCAAAATGTTCATACCTCTTATCTTTATAATAACTGTAAATAAACGATGATGATTTCAAAAACTTTTTACTCTCATCTTCTAAAACATCATCATAGAGTTCAAGTATCTCTGCTATTTCGGGTAAAAGCTCTTGCTCCTCTAGTCTCTCACTAAGTTTTAACCCTAATATCTGTAACTCATTATCTAATTGAGCTTTTAACTTCTCTCTCTCTTCGTTGTCTTCTTCATCTATGAGTTGTGAGAGTATAGAGGTTCTTTGTGTTGCCATCTTACTACTCAATGTTTCAGCCATAGATTTATGCTCTTCTATTTTACGCTCTTGCTCTATGCTCTCTTGTAAGCTCTGAATATCAAAATCAAACTCTAAACTATTACCATATTTTTCAAACTCCATATCTACTTCTAAGGTATTAAAATTGAATATAGAGCTTTCATCAAGAAGCATATTAAACTTTCTCTCTTCAATACCAATATTTGGATAGATAAGATAAGGAATAATACCATACCCCTTTTTTTCTAGTAAAAAAGTATCAAACTTCAATTTTAAATAATCACTGGATTCTATATCTCCAAATTTATTTACATTTTTCCATTTGGCATCTATGACTATCTTTATATTCTGCTCTTTATCGGTTAAAATATAGTCAGGGTTAGAACTCTTTTTATGTTGGTTAATATGATAGAGGGTAGTTGTCTTCTCTTGCTTATCAAACTCAATGGTTTTACCATTAGCATCTGCATACTTTTTTAAAATATCATAAACATACCACTCATAAAATTTAATGGGGTTAATAAAAAGTGATGTTGTCTCCAAATCGTATCTATTTTCAACCGATACAACATTGTCTTTATACATCTGTTCAAAACCAAATAAAGATTTAATTCCTACAAGCAGATGTTTTGTTTCATCTGTTTTACTAAAGATTTTTTCTATTTTAAAACCTTGTAAGTTAGCCAAAGTTAATTTGTAGCCTTTGTCGATGTTGTATTTTTTAAGTAAAAAGTTTTTAAGTCGGTTTGTCTCTTGAACCAACTCTGTTTTATATGACTCCTCCAAATATTCAAGTCGATGAGCTAAAAACAGTTTAAGAGCATTAAAAGTAACGGTAGCCATTATGGAGTAGACAACATCTTCTCTCTGTATTTGGTGAATCTTCGTTTTGTCTAGCTCTTTTATATTTCGTTTTAGATTTAACTTATATTTGACCGATTGAGAAACATAATCTTTTTGAATTCTTTTATAGTTTTTATGTCTTTTAAAAAACTTCTCTATTGCTTCAAGTATCGCTCCATATTTATAAAACTCAAACTCATCTAAAGGACTGTGTGCATTATTCTCTTCATTGTTTTTTTCAAAAGCAAGGCTTAAAAGAGAATTGGAAACTTGTTTCTCTTCATCAAAACTGTAAACTGCATTTAAACGATAATAATGAAGCAAATAATTAACAAACGCTTTCTCTGCTTGGTCACTTTTCTCTATGGTTTTGGGTAATACAATAAGCTTATAGATTTTAGCATCTTGTTTAAAAACATAATACCCTACATAATTGTTATAAACTCTGTTAAAAAGATGAGCCAACCTATGTTCAAAAACTTTTGTATCTATGCCTTGTTCTTGAAGTGCTTGAAATATATCTTTTTCATTCTCTTTTAAAAATATGGTTTCAGACATCAAATTAACCTATACGCTTACAAAAAGTCGCTATAAATTTTAGCTTGTAGTTTTTCAACAAGTGATTTATATGAGTTAAGTTTTAATTTATCTTCCTTATAATCATAAAAATCTTCTAAATAAGTCTTGATTCTATCAGACAATTCATCATCTTTTTTAAATAACTTTTGCAATATCGGTTTCACATAAGAGTTAAAATCAACCTCACGAATCTCTTTAAACTCTATAATCACTTTTAACAAAGCTGTATAAAACAATGCTTCATCATCTTCCTCTATATTCAACCAATTGGCATGACCCACCAAATATCTGTCGGGGTGTGTCTCATTTCCAAACTGTTTTAAAATAGCCCCATTTAATTTTTCTAAGAATTTAGAAATATCTTCCGATTTAAAAATTAACTCTCCATTACCATCTACCCAAGATTCATCAAAATATTTAGGATAAATTTCAACCACATCAAATCTTCTTAAAAGGTTATCTTCTATCACTTTTCTGTCATCTCTGTAGTTTGAAGTACAAAAAACATAAAGATTATCAGGCATTATCATCTTAGTATTGCTCTCGCTATTCTCCACCAAGTTTGGCAACTCTACAAAGTATTTAGGATTAACTTGACTAAACAACTCCTCATAACTCAACTCTTGCTCATTATCTAACGCAATAAGAGTTCGTTTATCTTTCTCTATCAAATAAATCAAATCACCTATAAGCTCATTCAGACTATTCTCTTGTATCTCTTCAAGCACCAAAACAAAAGGCTGATTTGGTTTGTACATCGCTTTAAATATATGATTAAGAACAGCCCCTTTTTTCTCTTCATATAAAATGTCATTATTATCATTGGTTGAGATAGAAATCCCCTGCATCAAGTCAGAGTTAGAAGAAGCAGAGTGAATGTTTATACGCAGTACATTATCTTGAATTTTACTCATCTCTAAATTGTTTTCGATGATGTTGTCAATGGTCTTACTTTTACCTGTTCCTGGAACACCTTTTAGTAGGATGTTTTTGTGAGTAAATTTTATATTACCCAACTTTTTATTATCTATTTTATTTTTTTCTTCTTTCATTGGAGTTTCCTCTTTTTTATTTAACATAATATAAGGTTCATCATTTAAGAATTTTAAGTTTTTTAAAGTTGATAGTTCATCAGGTAACTTTTTTAATCCTGAATGACGAAAATTTAAATGAGTTAAGTTAACTAATCTTCCTACTTCTTTTGGCAATTCTTTTAAACTTGTATTCCAACTTATATCTAAATGCTTTAACTCTTGAAGCTTTCCTATTTCACTCGGTATGAGTTCTAACTTTTCACAGTCACTAAGTTTTAAATTTTCTAATTTTGATAAGTTTCCTATCTCTTTTGGTAATGCTTTAATACTTAAATATTCTAATTCTAACTCTATTAAATTTTTAAGTTTTCCTATTTCACTTGGTATGATTTCTAATTTATCACAACTATTAACCTTTAAAGATTCCAACTTTAATAAATTTCCTATTTCATTTGGTATTATTTCTAACTCACAATCCATAAGTTTTAAATTTTCTAATTTTGATAAATTTCCTATTTCACTAGGTAGTTCTTTAATAATTAAATGTTCTAACTCCAAATGTTTTAAATTTTCAAGATTTCCTATTTCAACCATTAAATATTTTAATTTTTCACAATCCTTTATTTTTAAATATTCTAATTTAACTAAATTTCCTATTTCAGCAAATAACTCTATATTACTTAAATTCTTTAATTCTAAATGTATCAAGTTTATTAAATTCCCTATTTCTTTAGGAATGATAATCGAGCTATCATGAAAACCTAAATTTAAAACTTCTAAGCTTTGTAACTCCCATATTTCTTTAGGAAGAGTCTTTAACTTGATATCAAATAAATTTAAATATCTTAATTTTTTAAACTTTTTAATCTCTTCAGGTATAGAAAAAGAAGAATAATTTGAATCTTCATGCCAAATAAGATTACTACTTACATCTAAATATTCTAAATTTTCAAGATTCCCTATATCCTTTGATAAAACTAAAATTTCATTATTTGAAATATCTAAATCTTTTAATTTTATTAATTTGTATAGCTCACTAGGAATATCCGAAAGTTTAAATTTTGATAAATTTAAATGAGTTATTTTTAGTAAAGTATCTTTATCTCTTGGAATACCTCTTTTTACTGAATTTATCTCATCATCTAAAAGATTAATACCCCACTTTTGATTTTTCCATCGTTTTCCTACAATCTTATTTTTATCTGCCCAATCAAATATTTTTTGTATCTCTTCATCTGTTATCATATTTTCTTCCTCCCCTATATATTTATTTAACTTTAACACTATTTGATTTTAATAATTCATTTTCCAATAATGCAATAACAATCTTTTTAGATTTATACCTTTTACCTAAACTATCTTTAACAATAATTTGTATTTTTTCAGAAGAAATAAAGTTATTTTTTAACTTTGAAAGAAAATATTTTAAATTTTCTTGCTTCCTATATACTTCACCTACTTGTAACTTGTAAGGGAATTTATCGGTACCATCTCTCTGTAAAAGATATATATGGTCTCCTTCTCCTTCAATTAATCGAGGATATTTTATTAGAGGGTTTTCGATAAATATTGGAATACTCCCTCTATTCAAAATATTAATTGATAACATTCTTACTCCATAATCTAAAGAAATATCTTCATTTTTAAAACTAAGAGGAAATTCCAATGTTATCTCTAAACTTTTTCTGTAGTCAACTATTCGATTACGAATAATTAATAAAAGAGTCGTAAGAGATAAGAATATACTAATTAACATTAATAATAATTTTTCATCATTAAATAAAGAGTCCATACTTTATAATTCCTTAGATTTTATTATATTTTTTTAGAATATTTTGCATCTCTACATTTTAAATATAGGGAGGAACGCAACAATAAGCCTTTCGGCAAAAAATTTACTATATACCAATATTATTTAACGGTGGGTTGAAAACACCACCCTACCGTTTTTTTTCTAAAACCTCCCAATGTCCACCCTTAGCTGAACCAACTCTTTTAATATATCCATTTTCTGTTAAAAACTTTATATTTTTCTGAATAGCCGTTCTGCTAATATCTAATTCATCTGATAATTGAGTCATAGATATTTTTGCATTTTTATCTATCATCTCTATAATTTTTACTCTTGTTTTACCCAAGTTATCGTATAACCTATCGTATAACCTATCGTATAACCCATTACCGACCTTTTTATTTGGATAATCAGATTTAAACTCCACCGTTAACCCACTCAAAAACTTAAAAGTAGGTACTGTTCCATTATACGCTTTTGAAAGTTCTATAACGGTGTTAATTCCTCGACCCCAAGACTCAATATATCCTGCTCTAAAAAAAGAATTTGCAATATTTGGATTAAATGGTTCAGAAGAGTGTTCCCTTAGAAGTGTTTCAACTGTCCATGTTTCAGGTAAAGAACCTACATTAGAAATTCGGATTTTATCATGATAAACACGAATTTGTATGGGAACATTTCTACTATAATCACTATGAACTATGGCATTATGAATAATCTCTCTTAGAGCATTTGTGTCGTAGTCATAGCGTTCAATTCGACTAATTCCCTCATAAGATATAAGAGCTTTCATGTACTTAGTAAGTAACAAATCCATAGTTTTCTCTACTTGATTAAAGAGATTTCCCTCAATAACATCTTGATAAAGTATCACCGATTCACTTTCAAAATAACCTATTTTGACATAACACCCTGTAAAAAACTGTTGAGGCTCTTTATGAAAAAGTAATACAGCAGAACATTTTAAATAACTGCCCTCGGTTAATCGTAGTTTTTCTAAAAGTTCATTATAGTTTTTAGGTATATCTTTCTCTTCCAAGCGTTTAGAATCTATGGCTTTTTTTATAAAAAATTCAAAAGTATCTTTGTCTAAATCATCTACTGTAACATAAGGAAGAGGAGAAGAGTCCCATGTTTTACCATATTTTCTAAGTAAAAACCTATCTAACGCCTGACCTTTTAACTCTTGTTTGGTACTTCCTGTTCGATAATGATATTGTCCTTTATAGCTTACAGGAGAGGGGTATGCTTCTGTGCTTATTTGCAAATACTCCAAAGCATCTTCATTCAAAAGATTGACATCGACAATAACACCTAAAATATCTCGAACTTTATTGGGAATATCTTCTAAAAGTTTCTTGGCATTATCTATGCCCACTACCTTACCACTATCATCAACCCCAATAAAAAGCTCTCCACCCTTGGCATTGGCAAAACCACAAATCCACTTGATGTACTCATCTCGCCATGACTCTTTGAATTCGTTGTTTTGGTTTTCTACAACTTGGCTCTTTAACACTACTTCAACCCCAAAATCCCATTGGTCTGATAGTCACTACACATACCTTGCATCAGTTCATCAAGCTCTCCAAACAGAGCATCTAAACTCAAATCTTCTGTATCGTCTTTAAAACCTATCTCGTTACTTATGTTTACTTCACATCTATCACAACTAAGCGACTTTGAAATGTAAGTCTTATCTGTTTTATTGGTCAAGTACCTTTTGAGTTTTTTAATATTCTCTTTACTGTAAGCATTTTTCATTTTATCTTTAGCATAATGGTGAGGTGAAAAAAGAGTCTCCTCTTTTGTATCTGCTTTCACTATTTTAATATGTTTTGGACTCTCTGTATCTAAAAACCAAATATGTGAAGTAATGTCGGTGTTAGTAAACATTGCATTAGGTTGTTCAAGTACGGCTGAGACCAAACACTCTTTAAAAATAGCTCTTCTTATCTTAGCTTCACGGCTTGTAGAGCTACCTGTACTAATGAGTGTAGAAGAGCTAATAATCCCTGCTTTGGCTCTTTTCTTTTCCTTTTTATCATGCTTCATAAGGTTAATAATGTGCATCATAAACAGAAATTGCCCATCTGATTTTTTAGGTGTAACAATTTTGTCTTTTTCATCTTTTACCACAAAAAAGTTACTTTTTTTACTTTGCATATTTTCTAAAACATCATCATAATTATGTTTCCAGTCTACCCCAAAAGGAGGATTGGCAATGATGAAATCAAAACTCTCTTTTCCATCAATCCCATTGGCAAAAGCAGGATTGGTCAAAGTGTTTCCATAAGCTATAATGTTCTCTTGATTGGTAATCTCTAAGAAAATCTTAGACAAAAGCCAAGTTTGACCATGCATCTCTTGACCATAAAGAGCTATCTGTTTTACTTTTCCATGTTTTTTAAAATAATAAGCCGACTCCATAAGCATACTACCCGTACCCGAAGTTGGGTCATAAATGGCTAGTTTTTCATTGTCTTTTATATCTGACATACTCATCTCACAAATAAGATGAATAATCGACTTTTGAGTAAAGTGCTGACCTGTCAAGTCTCCACTAAGTTTTTTCATGCGTGATACTGTTTTTTCATAAAGGTCTTTATACTCTTCTTTTGGGTAATTACTGAAATCTGCTTGATAGGTATAAATATCTAAAACATACTCCAAATACTCATTGGACAACTCATTAACATACCGTTCAAGTTCAAAAGTCTTATAGTGATTAAGATAAGTTAAAATATTTTGAGATTTATCAGGATTATGCTTACTCTTTTGTTCAAAGTATTTTAAGTTTTTTCCAAACTTTGATATGCTTTTAATTAGATTTAGAAAAGTCTCTTTTGTATCTTGACCTTCATACTTTTCATACAAAGTATCAGACAAACCAAAGTTCTCTCTAAACTCTAAATTAAACAGTAATTTGTCGTTATCAATTAATAATTTCAGTGCCATAAATGCCATGATACGTTGGTCATATGTAGACTCATTTATCCCTATATCTCTCAATATATCAGCATACGCCCAGTAATAATCTTTGAGTTCCTTGACATGGCTTTGATAAGGTGATTGTGGTGCAGTCATGATAGTGTCCTTGATTTATATACTGTTAATTATAGTGATAAATAGTTAAAATATATAAAAATATGTCAAATTGTCATACTTTTTATGACAAAAGGTCTTTTTATTCTCAAATCTTCTTTCTATTATAGCAGAAAAATTTTATTATGTCTTTTTGGAAAAACAAAAAATTATGCAAGTTTGGTTTTGTCACAGAGAGTGTAAAGCACAAGTGGTGCATTGAAAACAGCACCCCACAAATTTTTAATCAAAAAGCTTCGAATGGCTTCCTATTCGTAAGTACCAAACCAAAATAAAACGACAAAAATAAAATATTTGTATTTAAAGCTAGAAAGTGCTATTTTAAGGATAAAAGTTTCAAAAAAATAAATATTTTATTTCTTTAAAACATTGAAATAACACTAAATGAGATGTTTTTTAGATTTTACTACTTTTGATGATTTATTTTGGTTTGATACTTACAAGCTTTAATATCTCATTAAAAAAGTCTTGGTTCTAAAGAGTTTTAACATTTGGATTACTCTCTTTTAAAAACTCCTCTAAACTAACCGTTTCCCCTTCATTATTATCTGCCTCTTTCATCGCCTGAATGGTTGTTGTATTTGGAACTTTTAGCTCAAAGGGGATTCCTTTTTCATAACGAATACGATTCATAAACAGAGTAATCGCTTGTGAAGTAGTTAATCCAATCTGTTTTAAAATCTCTTCTACTTCATATTTCAACTCTTCATCTACTCTTGCTCTTACGGTGCTATTGAGTGCCATAGTTTAGCCTTTTTTCATGATTTTATTACTGTAGCATATTTGAGCTACAAATAGACTGAGTTTTGTGGTGTGTTGAAAACAGCACCCTACGAAATATCCTCTACAATCTGCTTCAAAACCTCTTGTAAATCAGCTATATGCTCTGTTGTAACCTCAAAGACAACCTCTGCATTCAAATCAAAATAGTGATGAGAGAGAATATCACGCATACCTGCAACTTCACGCCAAGGGATTTGAGAATATGCTTTAAAAAGCTTTTTATCTGTCTCCTTATCAATCTTTTTAACAGCCTCACCAATAGCTATAAGTTGCATACACAGACTATCAAGTAGCATCAAACTACTGTCATCTACAAGATAATCATCAATAGATTTAATATCTCTATTTCGATATAAAATCTTTTCTGTTGCTCCAATCATATTTTTGAGCAAATCTAAAACTATCTCTCTATCATACATATATCGCCTCTTTTTCAATTCTCTCTCGCAACAGACTATTCATTCT
>CAYPCV010000054.1:0-3199 GCA_964409295.1 uncultured Sulfurovum sp. | reverse complement strand
AGACAAGAAGCGATTACGACTGAACTCATTGAGATTATCAGTGGTATGGAATCGTTGAAATAAGAAGAGGAGAATATATAATGACAGGTAAAGTAGTACAGGTACTAGGTCCAGTTGTTGATGTTGATTTTACGGATTACCTTCCAGCAATCAACGAGGCATTGGAGACAACAATTAAATTAGAGAATGGTGACCAAAGATTGGTTCTTGAAGTGGCAGCACAACTTGGTGATAACCGTGTTAGAACCATTGCAATGGACATGAGTGAAGGTCTTGTAAGAGGTCAAGAGGTAAAAGCCACAGGTGACTCAATTAAAGTTCCAGTTGGTGAAGAGGTTCTTGGTAGAATCTTTAACGTTATCGGTGAGACCGTTGATGATGGTGCTGAGTTCTCTTGTAAAGAGTATCGTTCAATCCACAGAGACCCACCACCATTTGAAGAGCAGAGTACAAAAACAGAAGTTTTTGAGACAGGTATCAAAGTAGTTGACCTTCTTGCTCCTTATAACAAAGGTGGAAAAGTAGGACTATTTGGTGGTGCTGGTGTTGGTAAAACAGTAATTATTATGGAGCTTATCAACAACGTTGCGATGAAACACAGTGGTTACTCTGTATTTGCTGGTGTTGGTGAGAGAACCCGTGAAGGAAATGACCTCTACTTTGAAATGGAAGAGTCAAACGTACTTGACAAAGTTGCACTGTGCTACGGTCAAATGAGTGAACCTCCAGGAGCAAGAAACCGTATTGCTCTTACAGGTCTTACTATGGCTGAGTACTTCCGTGATGAGATGGGTCTTGACGTTCTTATGTTCGTTGATAACATCTTTAGATTTGCTCAATCAGGTTCTGAAATGTCAGCACTTCTTGGTCGTATCCCATCAGCTGTTGGTTACCAACCAACACTAGCGTCTGAAATGGGTAAACTTCAAGAGAGAATTACATCAACAACAAAAGGTTCAATTACTTCTGTTCAAGCAGTATATGTTCCAGCAGATGACCTTACTGACCCTGCTCCTGCATCTGTATTTGCTCACTTAGATGCAACAACAGTACTTAACCGTTCTATTGCAGAAAAAGGTATCTATCCAGCAGTTGACCCATTGGATTCAACTTCAAGAATGCTTGACCCAACAATCGTAGGACAAGAGCATTATGACATTGCACGTGGTGTACAGACTATTCTTCAAAAGTATAAAGACCTTCAAGATATTATTGCAATTCTTGGTATGGATGAGCTTTCAGAAGAAGATAAAAATACAGTTGAAAGAGCAAGAAAAATTGAAAAATATCTTTCTCAGCCTTTCCACGTTGCTGAAGTATTTACAGGAAGCCCTGGTGTTTACGTTGAGCTTGCAGATACTCTTGCAGGATTCAAAGGTCTTATCGAAGGTAAATATGACGATATGCTCGAAGCATCATTCTACATGGTAGGAAATATGGACGAAGCAATCGCTAAAAACGAAAAGATTTTAGCAAAAAATAAATAAGCGGAAGGAGTTTAATTATGGAACTCATGAAACTTGAAATAGTAACACCTGAGGGTGTTATTTTCGATGATGAAGTGAAACAAGTTACTATCCCAGGTAGCGAAGGCGAGTTTGGTGTTTTAGCTGGACACGCTTCTGTTGTTTCTCTTTTAGATACAGGCGTAATGGTTATTGAAAGAAAAGATGGAAAAGAAGTTTCTGTTGCTATCAATGGTGGTTACGTTAAAGTAGATGAAGAGAAAACTTTATGTATGGTTGATGGTGCAGTAGCACTTTCAGGAGATGACTCTAATCTTGCAAAAGCTCTTGCCGATGCAAAATCTCTTCTTGAAAAAGCTCAAACATCAAGCACAACTATTGCTGCAGCAATCAGTAAAGTTGAGCAAATTAATAAGAGATAAAACTCTTTTTTCTTCTTTTTGGTCGGGGCTTTCCCGACTGAAAAATACCTTTAATAATCTTTTATACATAACATGTAAGCCCATCAATAGTTCAAATATGCTACTATCCTTTTAATTAAAAAAAAGGCAATAAATATGGGATTGTTTGACAGTTTATTTGCATATTTAGATAAGAGTTCAGCTATTACTATTTTTGTTTTGGGACTGCTATCTATCTATCTCTTCTTTGTATTGTGGATTTACATCTATCGTTATTTCTCTTTAAAAGGTAAGATTATTACAGAAGAGAGGTCTTTACGAAAACTCTATATGGGACGAGCTAAAAGTGTTGACCCAAAATCACTTCTTTTTCCCTATCTTTCTAAAGTATTGATTCCAAATTCAGCTATCTTTTCTGTGGGTAAAAATGAAGCCGTTAAATCAGCAACAGCAGGTTTAACAGCACTCTCTATAATCGCTTCTACTTCTCCCTTTATTGGTCTGTTTGGAACGGTTGTTGCAATCTTAGAAACTTTTTCTAAATTGGGAACACAAAGTGGTACATCTATAGCAATTGTAGCTCCTGCTATTTCCGAGGCGTTGGTTGCGACAGCAGCAGGTATTGCCGTGGCTACGTTTGCATACAGTTTTCATCTGATTTTAAAACGAAAAGCATACGAACTCAATGTTTTACTTGACAGCCAAGCAGAGTTAATTCTCTCTCAAAGGGCGTAATATGTATGAGTGGGATGAAGCTCCTGATTTAAATATTACTCCACTCATTGACGTGATGTTGGTTCTTATGGCGATTTTTATGATTACCATTCCTGTTATGCATTATGAAGAGAAGATTAATTTACCTGATGGTTCTCAAAAAACAGCCGTTTCTGACTCTAAAGCATTAACGGTTAGGATAACAAAAGATTTAACCATACATTATAAAGACTCTACTTTTTCAGTAGAATCTTTTCCTGATGCCTTTCGATTAAAAACAGGCGATATGGATAAAAAACAAGTAGTTTTTATTAATGCAGATAAAGAGATTTCATACGAACATGTCATCTTTTTATTAAAAGTAGTTAAGCAGAGTGGATTTACGAAAGTTTCACTGCTTACACAGTAAGAGGCAGTTTTTTCTACACAAATTAGTAGTAGAATGTTTTTTTAATAACAAAGGTAGTATAAAATGAATAAAGGGAAACTGTTTTCTGGTCTTGCAGCTTTGGGTATCTACTTGGGGCTTATTTTCTTGGTTCTCTATTTTTATAATATTCATAAAACCAAAGCCAAAAACTATGTAGAGAAAAATTCAGAGAGAGTCACGGTTACTCT
>CAYPCV010000053.1:0-3527 GCA_964409295.1 uncultured Sulfurovum sp. | reverse complement strand
TTCTTAATATATTTACATTTCTTAGAGGTGGGTCTAGAGGGAGGGTTATACCCAGCTCCTTTCCGAACCTGGAAGTCAAGCCTCCCATCGCCGATAATACTTATCCTGTCTGGATTGGGAATGTAGGTCGCTGCCTCTTTGATTTCTCTCTTAATACTTTCTTCTTTACTTTTTTATCTCTTTTATTTTTATTATTATGATATATTACTGTAATATCTTTTTTAAAAAATTTTTATTTCTTACTATTACACTATTATTACACATATTACTGTTAAAGTGATGGCTTGGATTTTGAATCCAACTAAATTATAATTTAAAGGAATTTAATGAAAAAAATCTTATTTTTTATGGTACTAAGTGTTTCATTTTTATTTTCAGCAATCAATGTTCAGACAGCATCGAAAGATGAATTAATGTGTATTAAGGGGATTGGAGAGAAAAAAGCTACAGCTATTTTAAAATATCGAAAATCAAATAAAGTAAAATCTGCAGATGATTTGATAAATATTAAAGGTTTTGGAAAAGTTATTATTGCTAATGTCAAAGCTGGTAAGAAATCTGTTGCCTGTGGTGGTAAAAAAACTGCTAAAAAGAGTAAATCTAAAAAAGTATTGAAAAAAGATACTCAAAAGAAAACAACTTCTAAAAAAGAGGATTCTTCAGTTAAAAAATCTGAAAAAAAGAAAATAGAAGATACGCCTAAAGCTAAAAAAACAGATTCTAAAAAAGAAGAGTAATTATATACTCTATATTTCATACCTCGTTATTTAACGAGGAATTTTTGACCTTTTAGAGAGATGTCAATTCATACTTAATATTACTACGTGCCTTCTCCTCATAAAGATTATAAAAATAGTTACTTAGATAGAGTCTCTCTTTTTTTAAAAACCTTTTTAAGACTGCTTTTCGTCCCTCTCTATACACTTTATCTGAATAGATAGCATACTCTTTGCGTATATTTTGCATATATATTTTATAAACTTCTAATTTACTACCTAAAATAGATATATCTGCATCTAAAAAAAGAGCATTATCAAAAGAACTACCTTCCTGCTTCTTTGTTTCTATTATTAGCTTTGAGACCTTCTTTCTGACTTCACTTGCTACACCTAATTCTTTAAGTCGTTGTGTAGCTAATATAGCACTTTTTTCTTCATTATCTCTCTCTTGAATGTCATAGACAATATCATGATAAAAAATAGAAAATTCTGTGGTAGGAGTGAATTGAAATGGTTTTAGTTGATTGTAAATAGTTTCAAGATGAGAGAATGAATGATAATATCTACTCTTATTTGAATAGGATAGACGAATCTCATTCCATAAAATTTCAACATATTTATTATCTTTTGTAAACTTTTGACATAGAATATAGAATTTATTTTCTAACATAAGGGTTCTTTTTAGTAAAAATATACCGAAACAAGCTATAAAAGTGATTATTTTCTTCATATTTTTAGTTTTTTTTAAGAATAAGGGATAGTTTCAATAAAACTAGATATAATATGCCCTAGATGAAAGATGAGTGTGAAATATATTTCTTCGCTATTCTGATTCGACTTTATCCTAAGATTGATTTCTATGGAGAAGTTATATATTTACAAAGGTACGACAATGGCAGAATTAGTTAATGGAACTGTTAAATGGTTTAACGACGAAAAAGGTTATGGATTTATTGAGCAAGCAAGTGGAGGAGCAGATGTATTTGTTCACTTCAGACAAGTAAACAACCCAAGTGGTGGTAGAGTTTCTCTTGCAGATGGTCAAGCTGTAACATTTGAAATCGGCGAAGGCCAAAAAGGTCCACAAGCTGAAAATGTAACTGCAGTATAATTATTGCACTTATTTGAAAGGTAGATTTTCTACCTTTCCCTCCTTATTTTAAACTTCAAAAAATCTCTTTTTTCCCAAAAACATCATTAGATATAACAATCTTTAGCTATAATACTGCAAAAAAATAAGAATATTTTATGCAAAGATTTGAGACTTATCTCCACAATAATTTACCTAAAGTAGATACCTTCCATCCTCACTATAATAAAGCACTATCCTCAATGTTACTTGCAGGTGGAAAACGCTTTCGTCCAATGCTTTTACTCTCTGTAGTTGAATCCTATGAACCATTACTTTTTGATGGGGCTTTAGCTCCTGCATTGGCATTAGAGTTTTTACATACCTATTCTTTGATTCATGATGATTTACCTGCAATGGATGATGCACCACTTCGTCGTGGCTTTGAGACACTGCATGTGACCTATGATGAGGCTACAGCTATTTTATCTGGAGATGCACTTAATACAGAGGCTTTTTATCATATAGCAAAATCTCCTCTTCGAGATGATATTAAAATAAAACTTGTTGAACTTTTGGCTCGTGATGGTGGATTATATGGAATGGTTTTAGGTCAATCAATTGATTTACATTTTGAAAATGAACCATTGAGCTTAGAAGAAGTAAAAATATTACACACCAATAAAACTGCTAAGCTTATAGCAACTTCTTTGCTTATGGGGGCAGTTATTGTTGGTTTAGAGAAGCAAAAACAAGATGCTCTTTATGCCTTTGGTATTGATTTAGGTTTACTTTTTCAAATTCAAGATGATATTATTGATGAGACACATAGTGAAGAAGAGGCAGGAAAAACTACAGGAAATGATGAAGCTAAAAACTCTTTTGTAAATTTAATTGGTTTAGAAAAAACTATTGAAGAAGCAGAGTCTTTAGCAACAGATTTGGAAAAAAGATTTAAACACTTTGATATGGTTTTACAAGATGGATTAAGAGATATTGTTCTTAAGTATCTCTATCGTCATCGTTAGATTATGATGTTCGATTCTATCGAACATCTAATAGCTTTTGTAATATAAAATCAGTTTTATATTGCTAAATCTATTTTAAGGAATTTCATTATGATAATGACAGAACAGAATAAAATGCGTAAAAAAATGGCGAATACAATTCGATTTTTAGCAGCAGATATGGTACAACAGGCAAACTCAGGACACCCTGGTGCTCCAATGGGCTTGGCAGATATTGCTGTAGTATTAAGTGAACATTTAAATCATAACCCTAAAAATCCAAAATGGTTAAATCGTGACCGTTTAGTTTTTTCAGGAGGTCATGGCTCATCGCTTATTTACTCTCTTTTACATCTTTGGGGATATGATGTAAGTTTAGAGGATTTAAAACAGTTTAGACAGCTTGACTCTAAAACGCCTGGGCATCCAGAGTATGGTCATACCGATGGTATAGAGATTACAACAGGTCCTTTAGGGCAGGGAATTGCTAATGCTGTTGGTTTTGCAATGGCTGCGAAATACACAGGAAATCAAGTAAACTCTGAAACTTGTGAATTGATAGACCACAAAGTTTATTGTCTGTGTGGAGATGGCGATTTACAAGAGGGGATTTCATATGAAGCTTGTTCTTTAGCAGGGCATTTAAATCTTGATAATATGGTACTGATTTATGACAGTAACGCTATTACTATTGAAGGAGATACCTCTATTGCATGGAGTGAAGATGTTGAG
>CAYPCV010000052.1:0-2679 GCA_964409295.1 uncultured Sulfurovum sp. | reverse complement strand
CCTTTCTCTTTTCAATATATTCTCATCAGTCGGTAAAATCTCTTCTACTCCATCTTTATAATTTTTACTCTTAAAAAATACCAATTTTTTAATGGCTCTTGAACTCATAACATAAAATCTTTTTTTCATACTATCACTATCGTTATTATATATTTTAAATCCATCTATAATGATAAAAACTATATCAAACTCTAATCCTTTTATTGATTTATCATTTAGAACAACAATTCCCCCATTACTAAAGTCTATATTAACTTGTTCTTTATTTTTACTTGAATATGTTGATATAATTGATTTTGGATTATCAAGTTTTATATCTATTTCTTGTAGAGTTGTAGCATAAGTATCTCTCAATGTATCGTTAGCGACAACAACACCTATTAAATTTCTATCATCTTTATCAGCTTCTCTTAATATGATTTTTCCACAATCTTTATAATTATCATATTCAAATAGACTTGGCATACCCAATGATGCTTTAGACTTCAATGGAAGTTTAGGCTTTGGACTTGATGGATCAGTAAAAAAATATTCTGTAAGTAATCCAATAATATGAGAATTTCTATAGTTTTCATTCAATTCAATTACATCATCTACTTCAAGTCCAATAATATCTGTTAACTCTTGTCTATTTGAATGTTCATCTGTAATCTGTTGATTTTGGTCAGCCACAATAAAAAAATTTTCATAACCACAAGAGGTAAGTGCTTCATAAAACTTTACAGGCATATCTTGCCCCTCATCTATAATAATATGTAAAGGTCTTTCTTGTGGTTCAAGAGATTCAAATCTTTTGATTACCTCATCATAATCAGGTTTATAATTCTCTTGTTGAGGCATATTTTCCTTCATTAAATGATATTGTAACTTATAAAACCATGATTTTATAGTAAAACTTTTTAATCGTATATCTATAAGTTGATTTGTTGACGAATGCAAAACATGATTATAGACTAAAAAAACATAATTATTATTTTTTTGATATTTTAATGCTCTTAATAGTGCGACAACAGATTTACCTGTTCCAGGTCCCCCCACAACTAAAAATTGACCATCTTCAGGCAATCGTAAAACCCTATCTTGACTCTTATTCAAATCATCAATTCCTGGTAGTTTAAATTTTCGTTTACCCACAACTATTCTCCTTTACAAAACTCTAAAAAACTTGGAATCCCCAAACTCTCACTTCCTTTAACAAACACCCTATCTAAAAATACATTTCCATACTCACAACTAGGCTCAGGAATCAAAGTACAAGCGTGACATGCTGCTCTGTTTAACCATCCTGGACCTTGACCCTCATGCTCGGTACAAACAGGGTCAAGAGAACACCATCGGGCATGTTTAAAAACTCCATCCATTAAAATCAAAAACTCTTTTGGTTCTGCACTCTCCACTATTCCTCCTAAAGAACCAACAATGTCAGCAACCGTTGTATAGATTAAAATTCCTGCCATTTTTCGGTCTCGTGAGCTATAAATTCTCTCTTTTAATGAAGCAGCGGGATACCCTGCTGTTGACTCTAACTCTCGAATAAGAAGATGAGCCAGAGTATGAAGCAGTAAAAATCTAGGAGTAATCTCAATATCTCTATGTAATAAAGTAACTTCTGAATTTTCATATCGTTTTAAAATCTCATCAGCCCTTTTTCTTACAGTAGGCAGAGCCTCCCATTTTATTAAAATCTCCTCTTTTATAGAGAAAAAAACGCCCTCTCCAAAAAGCTCTATGGCAGGAAGCCAACTGCTCTCTCCTACAATATTAGGAGGAACGAGATTATCATCTTCATCTTTTTGTTGCCCTCTGTAAAACCCTTTAAAGACTTGTATCTCTCTAAGTCTTGTAGCTACTATATGATTGCTTATCATCTCTATTATTGATTTTAATTCTATAGATATATTTTTATTTTTTAACTCTTCTAGCTCTTTGGTTTTATGAAGTGTTACAAAATCTTCATCATCAGCTACATTTTCAAGCTCTTCTAAAAATGCTTGATACTCATCTTCTATTAACTCTCCAGCAGTAATATTTTCTTCAAAGTATGGATAACCTTTTTTTATCTCTTCAAGTGCTAATTTAATCTCGTCAACACTACAACGATACTCGGTTGCAGCCTCTTTTAACTTACCTTTCTTTCTTAATCCTTTTATACTATCTATCTCACGAAGAAATTTAGAGTTCTTAAAGAGTCTATCAACCACACTTGTCTTAGAAATTCTTGATTCAGGAGGAATAACCAAAGCATTAACCCATTCAGATAGATAAACCCCAGGGTTGTTCACTTCTAAAACTTCTACAATATCCTCTTCTTCTAGTTTTGGAGCTTTTTCATATATCCAAGGTTGAACCCCATTAATGATATTTAGTTTTGCTTTGTCATAATAGTTGCTACTCTGACAACGGTCACACTTAATAATTCGTTTTCCATTTGTGTCTGTATCAAATTTTAAATAATTAGCTTCATAGTCTGCTTTACACTTTTTGTCAGAATTTTGATGACAAATATAGTGCCAAGGAACTTCACTTAAATGACCTTTATTACTCACAGCACACCAAGTAATCTGCTCTAAGTTCCCTTCACATTTTTTTACTTCACAGAACACTTTATCGGTCAATCGTTTATTGTCTTTTCTCCATGGATTATTATGAAGTAAACCACACTTTTGACACTTTGCATAA